>JBBQYU010000052.1:0-2947 GCA_038208355.1 Candidatus Moraniibacteriota bacterium | reverse complement strand
GATATGGATGAGAAACTGGTTATCGGTGTGGTGAACAAAGCGTTTCTGGATGATGTCCGGAAAAATGGTGCGGCGCCACTACAGAAAACAGCCGACACTTTTCAACAAAACCACTCCTTCGGTCGGCGCTCGGAATTATTGCGAGAAGAATTGATTGCACTCATGTATGTTGATGTTGCCGTGCGGAAAGATCTTTTGGGGGAACGACTTGATACTGAGACACGCGCGTATTTAGAGAAACATCCGCTTTTCTTCTTCCTCCTGCAGGCGGGCGAAAATGATCCCCTGTCGTTGATTGAGGAGGCGGCTCTCAAGAGTGAGGCGACTAGGTTGTCGTTTCGGATACTGGAGTCGCCCGAGGTGGTGCAGGTGGCGCCCGAGGAGCAGGGGGCGGTGATGCTTGATATGGCCAAGCGTTACGCGGCTGACTTGTGCAGCGAGGTGACCAGTCGGGAAAAGCTCCTTTCTTTGGAAAAGGCGATTAGCGATGCTCGGACCAAAAACGATAAAGAACTGGAAAAGAAGCTTTTGGCGGAATTCTCCGCTCTTTCCATGAAGGGGCTTTCCTCTTCAGAATAGATTTGCTATGATACAATACCATTAGGAGAATCTTTCTTTGTTTTGTAATACCATATACGTATACGTATGTCTGCCAAGAAAATGAAAAAAGTGGTCAAAAAGGCCTCAAGACCAGTCCACAAAAAAGCGGTTAAAAAAGCGGTTAAAAAACACCCGCCGGTGAAGACGGTGAAAAAAACCGCTAAAAAGAAAGCGGTTAAAAAGGTGATGAAAAAGGTAGCCAAGAAGCCTGTAAAAAAATCAGTAAAGAAAACGAAGATGAAAAAGGCGGTGAAAAAAACCGCTAAAAAATCGGTGGTGTCTAAAAAGAAAAAGAGCGTGCCGGCGAAAAAGAAAAAAGGGGCTATCAAGAAAATGGGCACCCGGAAAGAACAGGCTGAAGTCAAACAGAATGCTTTTGATGAATTGATTTTTCGCGGCAAGCAACGTGGTTTTGTGACGGAAGATGAGATTATTCATATCTTGCCCGATGTTGAGCAGGACTTGGAAAATTTGGAAAAACTGTACGAACATCTGGAAACTTCCGGGATTCGTATCGTCGGTTCTGATGAGATGCTGAAAATAGAGACCGACAAAGTGGGGGAAGGTTTTGATAAGAAAAAGAATCAGAAGGGTGCCAAGACCAAAGTCAAAGCCAAGGACAAGATGATGGATATGGGTGATGAGGGCGATAGTTCCTCCGATTTGGTTCAGATGTATTTGAAAGAAATTGGCCGAGTGTCACTTTTGACCGGTGAAGAAGAAGTGCGCCTCGCCAAATTTATCGAAAAAGGAGACCTGTCTGCCAAGCAGCGCCTGACCGAGGCCAACCTGCGTTTGGTAGTTTCTATCGCCAAGAAGTATGTGGGGCGCTCGCATAATTTGTCTCTGTTGGATTTGATTCAGGAAGGCAATATCGGGTTGTTCCGGGCTGTGGAGAAGTTTGACTATCGCAAGGGGTACAAATTTTCTACCTACGCCACCTGGTGGATTCGTCAGGCTATTACCCGCGCTTTGGCTGATCAGTCTCGAACTATTCGTATTCCAGTGCACATGGTGGAGACCATCAACAAGTATGCTCAGGTCACTCGGCGCTTGGTCCAGGAATTAGGCCGTGAACCATTAGCGGAAGAAATCGCCGCTGAAATGAATATGGAAGTGGAAAAAATTCGTCACATCCAAAAGATTTCTCAGGAAACCGTTTCTCTGGAAACATCCGTTGGTGATAATGAAGACGACAGTGTGCTCGGGGACTTCATCGAGGATACGGAGACCGTCATGCCCAATCAGTCTGCTTCGAGAAAATTATTGAAATCACATATCACTGATATTTTGAGCGAGTTGACGCCGCGTGAGCAAAAGATTCTTCGTATTCGATTTGGATTGGAAGATGGTGTCACTCATACCCTAGAAGAGGTGGGCCAAGAATTCGGCGTCACTCGTGAGCGTATCCGCCAGATTGAAGCCAAGGCTCTTGAGAAGATTCGCGAACATAATGATTTGAAAAAATTGAGGGATTACTAGAGAACTAGCCTCTCGTTCGGAGAGGCTTTTTTATACCAAAAGATGCTATGCCACACATCCATACTCAGCCGGGAGAGATAGACCGCACCGTGAGCGTCTATATCGTGCATGTCCCGAGTAAGCGTGTCCTCCTGCGTTTTCATGATAAGTATAATTTTTGGTTAGTGCCGGGCGGCCATATAGAAAACACACAGACAGCACCAGAGGCGGCAATAGCGGAAGCTCAGGAAGAAGTGGGCCTCGATATTACACTGTGGCAGGGGAATCAGCTTTTCCACCAGACGAAGGAAGGGTATCGTGAACTTATCCCGTCGGTGGCGCTCAATATTCACCGGGTTTCTCCCGAGCATCGCCACGAAGACCATGTCTACTTTGCCACTACGGAAACAATGGATATTGTGGAGCCGGAAGGCAGAGAGAAGAGTCGAGGATGTTTGTGGTTGACCAAAGAAGAGCTTTTGGCCCATCCGGACATTGAGCCGTCGGTCAAGGCGTATGCCGCCAAAGCACTCGAGCTTTTGGTTGTATAAAATGTTGTTTAACAAAATGGAGAAGGAGAACATTATGAACGGATACCTGAGTGGTCCTGCGTTTGTGGATACGGGGGCACCACGTTTACTGAGCGAGTCAGCGGGATTAGGTCTGGACATATTATTTTCTTGCCCACGGGCGATTCCTGCCACGATTGTACAGGATTTGACGGTGCTGTATATGCCTTATCTGTCATTTGACGGTGCTGTGTATGTCGGACAATTGGTCGTGCATCGGTCATTGGCGGAGACGTTGCGGAGAATTTTTGCGGAATTATTGCGTCGGTGTTTTCCCATCGCCAGTATGATGCCTATTGCGGCCTATGGTTGGGATG
>JBBQYU010000051.1:0-3012 GCA_038208355.1 Candidatus Moraniibacteriota bacterium | reverse complement strand
TTCATCCCCCTCATACTCCTTGCTTTCTATCGCGCCTTTAAAGAAAAACGTCCTTCATTTCTAGCTCTGGCGTTTTTCCTCACCTTTACCCTCGCCTACATTCATCACCTCAGCACCCTCATACTCCTCTTCGTTCTTATTTTTTCCGCCCTCCTCTACCTGGCGTTCCATTTTGATTTCCTCGGAACCGTTTTTACTTCTTGGCGCAAACTTTTCCTCGCTCCCGCGCCTCTCCTGGTAGCCATCTTGGCCTGCCTCTTTTTCTTTGCCGTCGCCATGCCCACCTATATCGAAACGCACGCTATCGGGACAGCCTTGGGCACACCGACCAAAACCACGCGTACCGGGCTGAGCTTCCTTCAGATGACCGGGTCCTCCGGCGCTGCTCGCGTAACCTTCGGCTTCACCGGTATCCTGTTGCTCCTGAGCCTGGTGACCCGCTCCCGCTACAGCAGTGTTTTCCTTCTTGGCTGGGGTATTGTTCTTTCCCTGATGACTACGCACCCCGAATGGCTTTTCATCGATATTCCTTCAAACCGCATCGGTGCCTACCTCTCCTTTCCCATTGGCATTCTGGCCGCCTTCTCCTTTATGGCCTTCTTCGCTTCCGCCAAAGCTTCTGGAAAACAGCTTTTTCTCCCTGGCATCCTTTTCTTGGCCTTGCTTTTTTCCAGTCTCACTTTTGCCCTCGGCAACGGCTCTTACGATAATAACCAAACACTCATTCCAGCTAACAAATCCATAGGTGTCCTCGAAACCTTCCGGGCCACCGCCTACCTCAAAGAACACAATCAACCCAAGGACCTCATCCTCAAGGATCATAACTACATCGTAGCCGATGCCTGGATGAAACTCTTTTTCCTCCGCGACTATTCCTACCCTCTTTCACGCGGTTTTTTCAAACGCTACGGGGATAATCCTGATCGTGAACAGTGCACCCTCCTCATGATCTCCGTTCCCAACACAGAGCGCGGCCAGAAATGCTATGATGATACTGGTACCAACCTCGTTGTAATCAATCCTCATGTCGACAGCGAGCAATTCGAAAAATCGCCCGCTTTCTCCAAAATATATGCTTCCGATGATATCGCTATTTACCAACGAAGATAAAACTCCATGACTCAAAAATCTCTCATCGTCGTTTTTTTCATCCTCTTCGCCCTAAGCGCCTGGTTTCTTTTTTGGACCAACGCTCGAGAGCTTGATCCCACTGATAAAAACTTCTGGACTCTTTCTTTCGCGGCCCCGGAACGACCAGAAACCCTTGATTTCACCATAGCAAATTTCACAGACGACACCTCGTTTGAATACACGGTTCACCTCGGCCAAGAAGTACTGGAAAAAAATACCGTGCAAATCGAGCGGACGCGCACGGCCACCATCAAACCACTCCAGAGTACCAACGAAACCATCCCCACAACCATCACCGTCACGCACGGGACCGACCAAAAAGAAATTTATCGCCGATGAGTCTCTTTTGGTTTTTAAAATTGAAGTATTGGAAAATTGGATCATTGATTAGAAATTGAAAATTGGAAATTATTTTATGCCTCATAAAAACGTCCTCCTCGCCACCCGCCCGCTCGTTCCGCCCTGGGACGAAGCCTCCAAAAATTTTGCCTACTTCCTTGGCCGAGAGGTTTCTGGCTATGACCTCACTCTCCTCACCACGTCCGAATCACTCTCCAACCTCCCCTCTACCGTGCGAGAAGAGCCTATTTTTTCTAGTAATCATTTCGATTTTTTCGCCAAACAAAGACTCTTTTCTTATTTGCGGAAAGCGCGCGGTGCCTTCGACATCACTCACTATCTCTTTACCCCCACCAAACTGAACACCTCTCTTATCCGTTTCTTGGCCCATCCCACTCGCGGCAAGACAATCCAGACCATAGCCACCCTGCGCGAAGACCTCTATTCCAAACAAGAACTCCGCTCGCTCCTCTTTGCTGACCAGCTCATCGTTTATACCGACCTCACCAAACAAAAATTAGAACGTCTCGGATTGACCAACGTTACTCGCATCTACCCTGGCATTGATCTCAACCGCTATCAACCACAAAAAAAAGACCCGTCCACCCTCTCCCGCTACAACCTTAGCCCGCAAGATTTCCTGGTCATCTATCCGGGCGAATATACTCGCCTTGGCGCCACCGACATGCTCACAGAAACCTTCATCACCTACTTCGCCGAGCATCCTGACAGCACCATGAAATTCCTTTTTGCCTGCCGCATCAAAAATGAAGCCGACTCCACCAAACGAGAAACAATCAGGAGTGCGGTGAAGAAACACGGCTTAGAAAATAAAATACTCTTCGACGAGAACCATGCCACCACCGATATGGCGGCGCTGTACAATACAGCCGACGTGGTCATTTTTCCGGTCCATGATTTGAAAGGAAAGTTCGACGTCCCGCTCATTATCATCGAAGCCTACGCCTGCGGCAAGCCGGTTATTCTCTCCGATTTGCCCCAATTTCGAGAGTTTGCAAATGAGCGTATTTGTGTTACTATTCCGAAAGATTCAGGTCCCAAACTCATTGAATCTTTGGCTCAATTAAAGGAAAATCCTGAGCAATGTGTCGTCTTGGGAGAAAACGCCCGACGCTTCGTCAAAGACCATTTCGACCTCAAGAATACCGCCAAACAATACGAAGAAATCTACGCTGCTCTCTAATTGAGTTCTTCACTGTTTTTTAAAAATACTTTCATTTTCTTTCTCCTCGGTGACGGCGGTCACATCTGCGATAAGTGCGTCGCTAGCGGTCGAGCGTGACCGATGGTCTCGAGTGGACAACTCCCCGCTCGACAGAACGAATCGGAGATGTTCGCCGGAACGAAAGTATTTTCAAAAAACAGCTTTCACATTATGTACGAAAACAACATAACCAAGATTTCTTCTCACAAAAGCGAATTCCAGACTGACAAGATGCGTGTGCCAGTCGTTTTTCATGTGGATGAAAAACTGATGCCCGAGCAAGCCACCATGGAACAATTGGAGAGCGTTGCCTCGAA
>JBBQYU010000050.1:0-3282 GCA_038208355.1 Candidatus Moraniibacteriota bacterium | reverse complement strand
ACAAAGGTAGGAGAATCGGTAAAAGGATGATATGGACTGCCTCGCTCACCAAAGCGATGTACAGAGGCGTCTTGGTATTTTGTAGAGAGAAGAAAGCCCGGGCGAAGAGAGGTATCAAGCTCTGAGCAAACAGACTGATGGCCAGAAACTTCAACACCTCGAAAGTCTGGATGGTGTCCTGCCAGTCAAAGTGTCCGGACCCGAGGATAACACGCACAAATTGAGCGCGAAAAATAATAATAAGCACACTAAGTGGAACAACAAAAAAAAGTATCCGCCGAGTCGTTTCCGAAATCATGATGAAAAAATCCTTATGTCTTTTTCCAGCCGCAAAAATACTGAGCGAGGGAAAGGCTGCCAATGAAAAAGCAATCCCAAATAATCCGAGTGGGACACTCTGGATATTATTAGCCAAGGTAAATGCGGACAAGCTCCCTGAGACCAGCGTCGAAGCGAAGACAGTCATCACGAGAAGACTCACCTGATTGACGGCCATACCTAAAGAGCGGGGAATCATTAGCCACAAGATTCTGCGCACGTTCTTATCTTTCCAGGCCGAAAGAAAAATCCACTGGTGTTTGAATCCGGCGCGCAAGAAACTGGGATACTGGACAATCATGTGAAGCGCCGATCCGATTACCACTCCAAAGGCCAGCCCTGCCGGCCCAAAGAAAGATGTCAGAAAAAGCGCACCAAAAATAATCCCCACATTGTAGAATATGGGGGCAATCGAATAGGCAGCAAACTGTTTGAAGGAAACCAGTACCCCGCCAAACACAGCGCTCACGGAGAGAAAAAGCGGGCTTAAGAGCATAATTCTGCTCAGGAGCACCACCAGCGACTGTTTCTCACCGCTAAAGCCCGGCGCCAAAAGATGCGTCAAGGCTTCTGAAAAAATAATGCCCAACACAGAGAAACAGCCCACCGCAAAAAGCATAATGTGGAGTACCCCCGAGGTAACCCGCCACGCCTCCCGTTTCTTTTCATCGCTCCACAGTTCGGTAAAAATGGGAACAAAGGCTGCGCTTAAGGCTCCTAGCACCAAGAAACTGTATATTAAGTCCGGCAGGCGGAAGGCGGTGTAGTAAGCATCCAAAACGTCACCAGCCCCAAATTGAGAGGCCAAGATGCGGTCACGAAGAAAGCCCAAAAAACGACTAGCGATGCCGGCTGAGGCAATCAAAAACGCAGCTCCGCCGACCGTTCTACTCGGCGCACTGCTCCACGAGGCGACACTTTTCATCATTTTTTTGACCATTTTTTCACTTTATTTCAAACCAAAAACCACACCCTCAAAAGCATCAGTTGTCAGGACGGTTTCTCCCTTGAGCATTCGTTCATACGGTATCAGATTTGCCCCACTCTGCCAAATGATTTTCCAGGCCGCAGGAAACTCAATAGAAGAATGAAGTGCACTCCCCAATGACCCCGACTGTTTCTGATACAGTACCGCATAGGCATCGACAGTGTTGTGGAGAGGAGAAACATCAACCCGAAACGGTAGCAAATACTGGTACTCTACCGTCACTGACTCCTGCGGACTGACATACACCCAGGCGCCAAAGACGGTCTTACCGCTTTCAGAAGAAATCCGTGTACCTGTTTTCTCATCGATACTCGTATGCTGCTCTTCTTGCTCAACCGCCGCATCTTTCTTGAAACCCAATCGTTCATAATCCAGTGGGGCTGGAGGGAACTCCCAGGTCGCCCCCTTGGCAGACAAGAGCTTCGAACCAAGCGGCACGTACACCCGCAGATAATCAGCATTCACCTTGTTCCACCAATCATATGGGGTGTCACCGCCATGATGCGTCCGGGTGATGGTCACCGTATCGATAATGGACCCGTCATCCTGTATCTTAGCTTTGTGAGATATTTTCTCATCAATCACTCCGTCCGTTTTATAGCCATTGATATTACTATGGATAACGGAGAGATAATCCTTGGGGGTATCAAGCATTCGTCCAGACCAGCCCAAAGCGTCAATCAGCTGCTCCGTCTCCGCGTGGCGCATATAGAGGAGGATATGCTTCTCGTTTAAACCGGCCACCAGCGCCTGAGCAACTGCGGCCAGAGTCTGTCGATCCTGAGAAGCAAATACTTTTTCTATGAGTAGCAACGAGAGATCAGCTAAAATTTTCTTTGGCTGATTCACCTCCTTATCATATTTCACCTCAACCTGTTCCTGCACAATAGGGATAAAGTTGTCAGCATCCACCGTGATGCCGTATTGAGGAAGAGTGAGCGGACCAGTCACGGCCAGCAACTTTTGCATCACCGTCGGCGTCAACGTGATGACGCCATCAATCGTCGGACCGCCTGTTTTTTCATAAAAGAAACTCGCCTTCTCTGCTGAAGTGGGAAAATCCGGAAACCAATTGCTATCGTGAAGACTCCACCCCGCACTAATTTTCTGTATCGGTTTAGGTGGAACGATATTCTCTTTCAACTGACCGTCAGGATTGAAGATGCCATCCACGAAAAAATTCCTCACCACCCCATTATTCACATCTAAAAGCGCGTATGTACCGATAAACCCTCCTGTAGCACGCATCTCCTGATTATTCTGCAGCAAAAAAAGATATTTACGCGGACCATTGCCCCCCAAAAGTTCCCGCAAAAGAGTCTCCTGTTCAAGAAGCCCCGAGAGTACACCGAGGAGTGTCGGCAAATTATTCTTCACCAAAAGAAACTTCTCACGCTTGTCTTCAGGTATATCCTTAATATCCACCCGATTAAGTTCCTCCTCGGCCTTGCCCAGTTGAAACGTAGCTTCTTTGAGAGGCGCCTTCATTCGTGAAAAAAAATCAAGCAATGAAAGTTTCTCCCCCTGTGTATAAGCGTCTTTCGAAAGTGCTACCCCCTGACCTATCTGGGTCAATGGCACACCCGCCGCCGAAAAATACTTCCCGGCCTCAATAACATGTTTTCCTGAAGAAAGTCGTGAAAGCCCCGGGACAAACCGAGTGAGATCGATGAGCGTCGTACTCCAAAGAGAAAGATCCTGACTCGCCTCTTCAAAAGACTGATGAGCCAGTGTGAAGTGATTAAGTGATCCGACATACTGTTTTGATTTCAGGCTCTCAACCGCCGCCGAAAGATTATCATAACCACTCTCCCCCTGCGCCAAAATGTTCTTTTTCATCTCCACGCCTTTCTGTATGGCAAAAAAGATAACCCCAACCATCAATATACTTACCAGCACCCATCCCCCGACGCCTCGTACGCGCCACCAAAAAGGCGAGTGCCGCGTCGGCCGTCGGCCGTGCGGTTGCCATACCG
>JBBQYU010000049.1:0-3316 GCA_038208355.1 Candidatus Moraniibacteriota bacterium | reverse complement strand
TCTCTTTTTGGGCTTGATGGATACCGTCCGCAAGACTTATCTCATGACTATCCTCAAGGTGGGTGAAGTGGAAAATCTGCCCCAGACACCACCAGCGCGTGATATGCAGTTTCGCGGTGCCAGCGAAGACATCGAGCAGTTTGCAGCCTTGAAAGAGGGCGCTGCGGCGGCCAATGGTGGCGGTCAGCAGGGAGAAACCCCGAAGCAAGAGCCTCTCCATAATGAAAATATCATCGGGCGTAATGACCCCTGTCCTTGTGGGAGTGGAAAGAAGTACAAAAAATGCCATGGGAAATAATACTATGACGGAAGAAGTTTTTGAGAAAGAGTTAGCCATGTGTCGAAAACTTCATCACGAGAAAAAGGGTTGTCACTGGGGAAAATGTGAGAATTGTGGTGTCATTCCCTTGCTTTATAAAATTCATAAGGGAGTAATCTTGGAAGACGAGGCAAGTATTCGTGAGATAAAGGAAGCAGTTTTTGGTGAACCTATCTAAATTTATATATGGCAATTATTAAGAAAAAACTGTGGAAGGAATATTTTGAGCAAGTGGCTTCTGGTAAAAAGAAGTATGAATTACGTTTGAATGATTTTGATGTGAATGAAGGGGATGTTTTGCTTTTGGAAGAGTGGGATAAGGACAAAAAAGAATATACCGGACGGACGATTGAAAAAACAGTGACGCAGATCAATAAGTTTAAACTTGATGATCTCTATGTTTTTTGGTCTGAGAAAGAAATCAAAGAAAAAGGCATCCAGATTATTTCCATGGAGTAGCGCATAGAAATTCGAAAGACCTGACAGCAGTGCTGAAAGGTCTTGGCGGTTTGGTGATGGGCACGCAGTGTGCGAAAGGGAGAAGCGAGGAGGGGAGAGAGATAAAAAACGTTGTTTTTATTATGATGGTATGCAAGCGCATACCGGCTCTCATTTCTATCCCCTCAACTCGCATCCCAACTGTAGCACAGGAGGGCGGTATGCTACAATAGGGGTACTTACTTTTTATCCTATGCGCTACAACAAACTTGTGCGGGACAAAATCATTGAAATCGTGGAAGCCAGGGGCGGCCAGGCAACGTTTCATGTTGCCGATCAAGCTGAGTATTGGCAGAAATTGAAGGAGAAATTGCGAGAAGAGGTAGAGGAATTTATGGAAGCGGAATCACAGGAAGAGCTGGCAGATGTTTTCGAGGTAATTGATGCCCTCCTGAAAGAAAAAGGCTGGAGCGACGCTGATATTGTTGCTGTGCAAGACAAAAAGCGTAAGGAGCGCGGCGGGTTCGATGAACGGATTATTTTGGAAAAATCTTAAACTTTTATTAC
The DNA here is from genome assembly GCA_038208355.1 of Candidatus Moraniibacteriota bacterium. GTDB lineage: Bacteria > Patescibacteriota > Minisyncoccia > Moranbacterales > UBA1568 > UBA1568. The sequence continues at coordinate 1,992 of JBBQYU010000049.1, read as the reverse complement.
TCCTTATCCGATGCGGTCGTCGCAAATAAGGTTTGTAAGTGAGGGGAGTATGAGAAAGGTTCTGACGCTTTGTTTGGTGCTGCAAGATGGCCGGGTGCTTCTGGGGATGAAGAAGCGTGGTTTTGGGATGGGCCGTTGGAACGGTTTTGGTGGCAAAGTAGAAGAAGGAGAAACAATAGCAGAAGCTGCTAAGCGTGAAATGCAGGAAGAATGCGGCGTGGTCATCGAAACGATGGAACAAGTGGGTATTCATGAATTTGAGTTTGCTGCCAAACGTGGAGAGATACTTGAGGTTCATGTATTTCGGGTTGACACTTTTTCCGGAGAGCCGAAAGAAACGGAAGAAATGCGCCCGCAGTGGTTTACCATTGATGCTATCCCGTATGACGAGATGTGGCCGGATGATATCCATTGGTTGCCGGTCTTTCTGGCCGGGAAAAAGTTTCGCGCCAAATTTCTTTTCGGTGAGGGAGATAGCGTGTTGGAAAATGAGGTGAGAGAAGTGGCAATACTTGATGAAAAGAGCGAAAGCGTTTAAGATGGAAAATTAGTCGAGGGCCTGTAGTAAAGTGGTATTACGCAGCATTCGCATTGCTGAGTCGCGAGTCCGATTCTCGCCAGGTCCACTAAATTTTATGCAGTTTTCTGATGTCAAAAAATATCACTATACACTTCCGGAGACCTTGATTCGTAAGGAGGGAGTGGAGCCGCGCGACAGCGCTCGGTTGTTTGTCTATGACACAGTGACGGATACCGTGACTTTTGATGTGTTCAGAAACATTGCCAATTATCTACCGGCACAGTCGGTGATGGTACTGAATAATACCAAAGTCTTACCCGCGCGGTTGTGGCTTCATAAAGAAACGGGCGGGAAAATCGAAGTGTTTGTGTTGGCCAATCAGATTGAGGACGAGGACCGTATTCCGGTACTGGTTGATCGTAAGACGCAAAAAGGCCAGAAACTCTTTTTTCCGAACAATGATTATCTGGAAGTGATTGATCAGGATGAAAATATCTTCTTTGTTGTCCTCAAGAGTCAAAAACAAGACCTAGTAACATTGCTGGAAACATTCGGAGAGACGCCGCTTCCTCACTATTTGGAGGGCGGAACCCTGACCGAAGATGTTGTGCGCAAACGCTATCAGACGGTATTTGCCGAGACGGGGGCCTCGGTGGCGGCTCCTACAGCCTCGCTTCATTTTACCGAAACTGTTTTTCGTTCTTTTGAACAGCATAGTATCGATACCACGGCGCTGACGCTCAACGTGGGTTTGGGGACGTTTGCTCCGCTGCGGGAGGAAAGTTTTATCACAAAAAAGTTGCACCAAGAATTTGTGACCGTTTCTCTCGGGACGGCAGAAGAGATAAATACGGCCAAGGGGGCGGGAAGGAATATTGTCGCTGTCGGCACAACGACCACCCGCACCCTCGAATCCCTTGCCTCTCATGGACGAGTGCGCGCGTACGCCGGTAGCACGGATATCTTCATTTTTCCACCCCATGATTTCCAGATAGTCGACACGCTCGTCACGAATTTTCACCTTCCCGAGACGTCGCTTATGCTCTTGGTAGATGCCTTTTTACAGCACAAGAAAGCCAAAAAAAGCGTTATGGACCTGTATCAGATAGCTATTGAAAACCAGTTTGCCTTTTATTCTTTTGGTGATAGCATGCTTATCCTTTAGGGACGAGTGGGAGCTTCTTGTCAAAAGGGCGGATGTAAGGTAAGCTGACATGAGTAATAGGTTATTTGCGCACGTTATGAAAGTGATTCTTTTGGCAGATGTGAAAGGTTTAGGAAAGGCTGGAGATATCAAGGAGGTGAAAAGCGGATACGGATTTAACTATCTTCTTCCTGAGAGCCTCGCTGATTTGGCGACTCCGGGTGCCATCAAACAGGCAGAGCGGTTTATCGCCAGGCGCCAACAAGAACATACGGCCGTTGTGGAGAGCACCAAGACGCTCGCGGCTACTGTGAAGGGCAAGCAGGTA
>JBBQYU010000048.1:0-4094 GCA_038208355.1 Candidatus Moraniibacteriota bacterium | reverse complement strand
TCGACGGCAAGGTTTGGCACCTCGATGTCGGCTCATCACATCCTGGGGCTGGAGAAGGTCCCAAGGGTTTGGCTGTTCGCCAATTAAAGTGGTACGCGAGCTGGGTTCAAACCGTCGTGAGACAGGTTGGTTTCCTATCTGTTGTAGGCGTGTGTTGCTTGAGAGAACTCTTTCCTAGTACGAGAGGACCGGAAAGAACGAACCTCTGGTGTACGAGCTGTTCCGCCAGGAGCACTGCTCGGTAGCTACGTTCGGGTAGGATAACCGCTGAAAGCATCTAAGCGGGAAGCCAAGCTCAAGATAAGGCAACAGTACCAGTTTACTGGTACGAAATTTCCTAGAAGATGACTAGGTTGATAGGCTGCAGGTGGAAGTCCTGAGAGGGATTAAGCCAAGCAGTACTAATAAATTTATTCAACTTTCTTTTCTCTACGCTTGTCTCATCGGAGCAATCCGGTGAAATGGGTTACGGTTAACAGTGAAGAGTGTTTGACCATGTACATTCGAATAGACAATGAAGACAATTTTGGAGGGGAGCGTTCTCGGTGCTTCTAGCGATAGGGACACACCCGATCCCATACCGAACTCGGCAGTTAAGCCTATCAGCGCTGATGGTAGCCCTTTGGGCAAGAGTAAGTCAGTGCCGAGAACAGTCCTCTTCAAAATTCTACAAAAGCAGCCTGCAGAAGGTTGTTTTTTTGTGTGTTATAATAGGGAAAATAGGTAATATTTTTGTAGTATGGCACGTCCGTCACGGAAAATGCGGCAATGTGTAGTCGCCTCTGTTTTTTTCGTTCTTCTCCTCCTGACTTTCTTCGGAATGTATCGGGTTTTTTTCCGTGTCGCGCCCACCTGTTTTGACGGAAAACAGAATCAGAATGAACAGGGTATCGACTGTGGCGGAGTGTGTACGGTAGTGTGCCAGGAAACAGCTGTCGGTGAGAATCTCCAGTTCAAGGAAGTGGCTTTCGTGCAGGGTGGTGATAAGAGTTACGATGTCTTGGGCCGGGTTTATAATCCCAATGACGTCGTGGGTGCCTCTACCTTTCACTATGTGTTTGAGTTGAAAGATGCCGATGGCAAGGTGCTGACGACTCGCAGCGGGGAGAGCTTTATTTTGCCTCAGGAGACCAAGAGTCTTATTGAAATCAAGCTGGTGACAGAAGAACAACCGGCCGTTGTGACCATGAAGATTAGTGACGTGGTCTGGGAGCATTTTTCCGGTTATCGCGAGCGACCGGCTATCAATATCTATCAGAAGCGTTACAATCAGCTTTCCACTGGAGTCGGCTTTGGTGAGGCCTTTGGTTTGGTGGTCAACGAGAGTCAGTACGATTTTCGTTCTATTTATGTCAACGTCATTTTGCGGGACGTGAACGGGAAGCCGTTGGCGTTCAACACTACGCGCCAGGATACTCTGAAGGCCTCCGACCAGCGTGATTTTCGTTTGCTGTGGCCCAATCCTTTTCCAGGTACTGTCGAGAATGTTGATATGGAGGTAGACGCGGATGTTTATCATTCAGAAAATTTTATTCAGCAGTATTTCCCCGGCGGTAAACTTTTCTAATATATTCTTTTCATGTGGCGGGCGCTTTTCAAATTGGATTGGGTATTGCTTTCCGTGGTGGCACTACTTTTGGGTATGGGACTGTTGGCTCTGTACAGTCTTTCGGCAGCCGGAGGAGTGAACTACTTTTTGAAACAGCTAATTTTTTCTCTTTTGGGGGTAGGGGTTATGTTTTTTGTGGCCTCTCTTGATTATCGTTATATTCAAAAATACAGCACAGCACTCTATTTTATCACGATCATTGTTCTTTTTCTGGTGTTGGTATTGGGCACGACGGTGCGCGGTACCGCCGGCTGGCTTTCTTTTGGAGTCTTTCAGCTGCAACCGGTGGAGATTGCCAAGGTGACTCTCATTATTTTTTTGGCCAGTTTCATTTCCAAAAAGAAGTCGGAACTGGGTGAATGGACGCGAGTCATCGCCTCGCTTTTTCTGACCGTGGTGCTTATCTTTTTTGTCTTGAAGCAGCCCGACCTGGGATCGTCACTAGTTTTGGCAGCTATTTGGATCGGGATGATTTTGGCTTCCGGTTTGCGCTGGAAGCATTTATTGGTGCTGACGTTCCTTGGCTCTCTTCTGGTCTTGGGGAGTTGGTTTGCCCTAGCTCCTTATCAGAAGGCTCGGATTGAAGTCTTCCTTCATCCCGAAAGCGATCCTCAGGGGACGGGATACAACGTTTTGCAGGCTATGGTGGCGGTCGGTTCGGGTGGACTCTCTGGGAAAGGGCTGGGGTATGGATCACAGTCACAGCTCTCTTTTCTCCCAGAGAAGCACACGGATTTTATTTTCGCGGTTATATCGGAAGAGTTGGGCCTGGTAGGTGGGCTTTTTGTCATCGTCTTATACTTCATTCTGCTTTACCGGATCAGACGTATCGGGATATTGGCCAGTGATAATTTCGGCTACCTGCTCTCTTTAGGCGTGATGGTCATGGTCTTCGTACAGGTGATTATCAATATTGGTATGAATATCGGGCTTTTGCCGGTAACGGGGTTGCCAGCCCCATTTCTCAGTTACGGGGGAAGCTCTCTCCTTTCACTCTATGTCTCTTTAGGGCTCCTTTTGAGCGTTTACCAGAGAAAGAGGGGAGCGGATGATATGCGCATTTCTTTAGAGCGGAGTGCTTTGTAGTTGCTTTTAAGAGTGGTCAAGACGGTTGACGGTTCTCCTCTTTTTTGCTAGAATGAAAAGGCTTAAAAAAGCTATTATTTCGTTTTTATTCAACCTTATTTATGCGCATTTTTTTGATCGCGCAGGCCGTAACGGCCATTTTCCTTATTATCTCTGTTTTGCTCCAGAATCGTGGCTCCGGTTTGGGAGCTGCTTTTGGAGGTGATTTTGGCGGATACTATACCAAGCGGGGATTGGAAAAGTTTTTTGTCTATGCGACAGTCATATTTGCCATCGGGTTTTTTGTTCTCGGTATTGTGAACGTTTACCTTTCCAAGGGAGCGTAGGCGTCCTGTTGTTTGAAGGGCATAATCCTGTAAGACAAGCGTATTAGTAGGCTCTCCCATATTATGAATATTTTCCGTAGGCGGCAATGGCTCCGCTTATTTCAGGTTTTGGGAACGCGCGATCGCCTGTTGGTACTTTTTTTCTTTACTCTGGGGGTTGGAGCGCTGCTTTTTTGGTTTGGAGCGCTTTATGTCGCCTCTACCAAGTCAGTGCCTGATTTTGGTGGTGAGTACACTGAGGGGATGGCTTCGCAGCCTCGTTATATCAATCCTATTCTTTCCCAAACGAGTGAGGCGGATGCTGATTTGTCTGAGCTCATCTATAGCGGGTTGTTCAGTTATGATGCCAACGGGAAGCTGGTCAAGCAACTTTTGGAAGACTCTTCTGTTTCTGATGACGGAAAAATCTATACGCTTACCTTAAAGCAGGGGGTGAAGTGGCACGACGGAGAAGAACTGACCGCTGACGATGTTTTGTTTACCATTAAAGCGATACAGGACCCGGCCTATAAGAGTCCGATTCGTTCTAATTGGCTTTCGGTGGATGCCGCTACCGTTGACCGTTATACACTAACCTTGACCCTTAAAAAGGCCTATTTTGGATTTTTGGAAAGTTTGACGGTCGGTATTTTACCCAAGCATATTTGGGAAAACGTGGCTCCGGAAAAATTTCTTTTGGCTGATTATAATCTGGAGCCGATTGGTTCCGGTCCGTATCGTTTCTACGATTCGCAGAAGGATTCCAACGGTAACATTCTGTCTTATGAACTGCGTGCTTTCCCTGATTATTTTGCCGGAGCACCCTATATCAGCAAGATCCTTTTTCGCTTCTATCCGGATGCCAGCTCCTTGATTGATGCCTATGGGCGCAAGGAGGTGCTCGGTATCAATACGGTGACTCCGGAACATCTTCCAGAACTGGAACAGCGAAAGAGCACGCATGTTTATGAGATAGCCATCCCGCGTATCTTTTCGGTTTTTTTGAATGAGACAAAAAATGCCGCTTTGGCGCACGATGAGATTCGCCAGGCCCTGGCCTTGGCCACGGATCGCAACGCGATTGTTGAGGGGGT
>JBBQYU010000047.1:0-4212 GCA_038208355.1 Candidatus Moraniibacteriota bacterium | reverse complement strand
TTCCAATTTTTCTGAGAAACATTGATTGCATACGGTATACTGGGAGAATTCTTTACACAATAACTCGCTTAATTTTTGCCCCGATTTTTTGCAGACGCTCCTCAATCCGTTCATAGCCGCGGTCTACCTGATAAATATCCTGAATAGTCGTCTGGCCCGAAGCGGTTAGAGCGGCAATAATCAAAGCGGCCCCGGCGCGCAAATCGTAACTTTTTATAACCGTCCCGTGCAGCTTGGTTTTCCCCGACACCAAAACCTGGTGAGGGTTGAGTACTTCAATCTGACCGCCCATCTTTTTAATTTCCGGGACATAGTTGAAGCGCCCCTCAAACAACGTATCAAAAATAAAGGTCTCCCCTACGGCCTGGGTAGCCAGCACCCCGAAAGGAGCCTGTACATCTGTCGGTAATCCCGGATAGACCTGGGTTTGAAACTTGGCCACCGCCCGTAATTTTTTTGCCGGCACTACGGTGATCTCATTTTTTTTCACTACAAAATTCACTCCGAATTCCCGTAGTTTCTCCAGCACCAAATCCAAGTGCTCCTCACGGGCGTTCTTCACGGTAATAGCGCTCCCGGTGGCTGCTCCCAAGATGAGGAAGGTGGCTGCTTCATTGGCATCGGGGATGACCGCGTGTGTGGCGCCGGAGAGTTTCTTCTTGCCCCACACAGTGATAGTGTTAGTCCCCAAGCCAGTAATCTTGGCCCCCATCTGAATCAGAAACTTTCCCAAATCTGCCACATGTGGTTCGGCGGCCGCAATTTTTATCACGGTCTTCCCAGACATACTGGCTGCCAAGAGCAAAGCATTCTCCGTGCCAGTGACGGAGAACTCCCGCAAGACTACGGTGGCCGGACAACGCTTACGCGCGTCTACCACATAGCCCTTTTCCTGAGCGCTGATTTTGACACCCATTTTTTGTAAAGCATCCAGATGTGTATCCACCGGACGTGCCCCAATGAGACAGCCCCCAGGACGATAGAAAGAAAAGCGATCGAAACGCGCGGCCAATGATCCCCATAAAAGAATCGACGAGCGCAGCTGTTTCACCAGCTCGGTATCCATTTTCCGAGGATCGATATTCTTCGTGGTGACCGCTACCGTACGCTTGCCCCGCCACTCCACTGTAGCGCCCATGCTTTCTAAAATTTCCAGCATGCGAAACACGTCCTCAATGAGCGGGATGTTTGAGATGACGCAGGTTTCTTTGGTCAGGATGGTGGCAGCCAAAATCGGCGTCGTCGCGTTCTTAGAACCGCAGACCACGACCGCCCCTTTCAGCCTTTTTCCTCCTTCGATTTCAAAAACTTCCATATTGGACAGTATAGCCTGGATAGAAACCTTTTTCAAGCCCTTTTCCTCGCCTAAAATTTTAAAACGGCTGGGAGAATTTTTCTCGACCAGCCGCTTGTTTTGTACCCAATGAAGGGCGAGAGTATGGGAACATACCCTGTTTAGTGTTCGTTGTTTTTTCTGTTTTTAAGGTACTGTCTGGGATTTTTCCCGAGAGAAACCGGTCTCCTGGTCTCTCTCGGAAAAAGAAAACGGCTATCCCGTTAGGACACCCGTTTTCTCACTTATATACAGTATAGCACGTTTTTCCTCTCTTGTCTAGGCCCTTCCTCCCTTGCGGATAAAGTTGTAAGCAGAGAGAGCGGCCACTACACCGTACCCGGCAGAAATATTGTTCTGCTTGTACGGCATATCTGTCGCGTCGCCCGTAGCAAAAATACCCGGCTTGGAAGCGGCGGCCGTCCGGCCATCGACTTTGATTTCTCCTCGCTCGTTTAATTCCAAAAGATCCTTCACAAATTCCGTGTTCGGTACCATGCCGATTTCCACGAATACACCATCGGTCTCGATGGTTTTCTCCTCGCCGCTTTCAGAATCCTGGTATCTGAGTCCTGTCACGCGTTCTTCACCGAGAATCTCCTGCGACAGTGCGTGAAAGATGACGCTTACTTTGTCAGAGGCCATAATAGTATCCTGTGTGATTTGATCGCCCTTGAGCGCGTCTGAACGAATCAAAAGAGTAACCGCACTGGCATATGGCAGAAGATCTTCAGCGGCTTCCAAGGCGGAATTACCACTCCCCACAACCACTGTTTTTTTGTCACGGAAAAATGGAGCATCACACGTCGAACAATAGACTACACCCTTACCGTTTAGTTTCTCTTCGCCCGGGATATCGAGGTGGCGATGACGTCCACCTGAAGCCACGATAATAGTTTTCGTTTCATGCTGTTTCCCTTGGTCGGTTGTCACTGTGTACCCTCCGTCAAATCGTTCTTCGACTTTGGCCACGCGGACGCCCGTCTGAATTTCTATCCCCTCCTGGGCCCGCAGGTGTTTTTCCAACGCCTGGCCGAATTCCCAGCCGGCAATACTCACCGTACCAATCCAGTTTTCGATGCTAGCTGACACCGTCGACTGACTCTGAAAATTCTCCGTAAGAAACAACGTCTTCATCTGTTTACGCGCCGCGTACACGCCGGCAGCAACGCCTCCCGGCCCTCCCCCAATAATAATGACATCGTACATACTCCTCTTGTTATTACTTGTATTAATATTTCCCGCGGTCCTTCATGGCCTGAGCCACGCGTTTCACTGCCAAAGCATAGGCCCCCATCCGCATAGTCGTATGGTAGGTTTCCATTTCCTGCCACACTGCTTCAAAGGCAGTATCCATAATGGTGCGCAATTTCTCCAGAATCTCTTTTTCTTCCCAGCTATAGTTCATGGCATTCTGGACCTGTTCAAAATAACTGACCGTCACACCCCCCGCATTGGCCAACACGTCCGGTACGATAACCACGCCCTCTCCGGACAGATAGTCCTCCGCTTCCGGCGTCACCGGGCCATTGGCTACCTCTACTATCAACTTGGCCCGGACGGTCTTCATATTGTCCTCATGAATGGCGTTTTCCAAAGCGGCCGGTACCAGGATATCAACCGGGAAAGAAAGAATCGCCTCACTCGGCAACTCTTCGCCCGCACCCGATCCCTGAAAACTCCCCGTTTCATGTTTCCTTTTTTCGAGAATAGCTACGTCCAAACCATCTTTATTATACACGGACATTTTGGAATCAGCGATGCCCACCACCCGATAACCAGCTTGCTGCAAAATCTTGGCCAAAAAACTGCCGCCATTGCCGAAGCCCTGGATAGCCACTGTGGCTCCTGCAGGTAAACCCAATTTCTGCACCGCTTTTTCAATAACATAAAAAGCACCCTGGGCCGTGGCGTACTCACGCACCTTGGACCCGCCAATAGATAGAGGCTTGCCGGTAATCACTCCTGGGGCGCGATGGCCAATTACTTCTTCGTATTCATCAAGCATCCACCCCATGATCCGCGGGTCAGTGGAAACGTCAGGGGCTGGCACATCGATATCGGGACCGATAAACGGGGTCAGGGCGCGCGCATAAGCACGGGACAGTCTTTCCAGCTCTCCCTGAGAAAGTTTTTTCGGATCCACAATGACGCCTCCCTTGCCTCCCCCGAGAGGGATATCAACAACAGCCGTCTTCCAAGTCATCCACGCTGAAAGCGCCTTGACCTCATCGAGCGTCACGCCCGGGTGAAAACGAATGCCTCCTTTAAAAGGTCCGCGCGCATCATTATACTGAGCACGAAAACCGGTAAATACCTCAATACGACCATCATCCATTTTCACCGGCAGCGAGACCTCGAGCACGCGCTTCGGGCTCATGAGCTGCTTCATGATATTTTCATCGAACGATGCTATTTTCTGTATGGCCCGCAATTGCTTTTGAGCATTCTCGAAAGGATTATTCTTCATAGCGTTCTTATTTTCATTGGTTTTAAAAATTGCTCTCCACTCTTACTGCATACGAAAAAGGGACTTGAGGTAGGCTTCATCAATTTTTTTCTTCCCGTCCCACTTACAGGCAATATCATCTTTCAATAACTCAACACCCAACATTGCTACGGCCTCCCGAATGGCCGTCACCTGAGTAATAATAGCAAGGCAGTCCTGCTTTTCCGCTATCATACGTTTCACTCCGCCCAACTGTCCTTCGATACGAGCAATGCGACTCTCGAGCGGTGACTGCTTACTCTTTTTCACGATTATTTTCTTCGTTGTCATACTGTTCTAATTATAATTTCTTATATACCCTCTAGGGGTACTATATACCCTCACCCCGTATACAGTCAAGGACCCCACAAGAGCCCTCTTTTCTTACTAC
>JBBQYU010000046.1:0-4568 GCA_038208355.1 Candidatus Moraniibacteriota bacterium | reverse complement strand
AGTCACGGCTCCATTGAGAAAGGTGCCATTGATAAAGGTGCCGGGAGTAGCACTGAGAGAAAATCGCTGGGCTTCCTCTTTGTCTTGGGCGAGTTTGCCGGCGTACTTTTTCTGGTCCAAGCACTTCGAGAAGGTGCGGCCATCGATGCGGAGCCACCAAGCGTAGTCTTTGAATTTCTGCGTCCCTGTAGTTTTTGACCACTCGTCTTGTTTGGCGAACAGGTAATCAGAATAGAGTGAAAACTTCCCCTGCTCCTGAGCACATAGTCCGGCCAGGGCCGCGTTCTCCGCCTGTGCATGAAACGACAACGGAAGGTTTTTGAAAACAAAGCGTACCTGGTCGCCGTAGGAGCGGAGTGTTTCCATGAGATCCTTCTGAAAAGTCTTGCAATATTGGCATTCAAAATCAGAGAATTCGATGACGGTGACCTTGGCGTCTTTCGGACCGAACACCACTTCACTGTCTTCCACTTTTGGCAGCGTGAGATATTTACCGACTGGCAGCCCGATTTTGGTCATATCAAAGAAGTAGCGCCCTTCAGCTTCGGTGAAGAGGCTGGCGGCTTGGGAGTAGAAATTGGTATGGAGGACTTCGGGAGCAAAGATAAAGGCCGGGAGCGTTGTAATGCCGAAATGGTCGATGAGGGTTTTGCTTGGGCCAGCACTGACATCTACGGTGGTCGCCTCCAGAGTGGGGATGACGCGGCGGAGCCATACGAGTGCTTCACTGGGATCGCAGCCTGCACACTGTTTGTCAGTGATGACTTGGAGTTTAACCAACGGGTCGCCATATCCCACCCAGGTTTTTCCGGAAGTCTCCAAAACATTATGGTTTCTGGTCGCGAACTGAGAGAAGCCTTCCCCGGTCACTAGCTGTACGAAATCGACGAACAAGCTGCCGATAAAAAGTCCGGCCAGTAGAACGGAGAGCGCTAAAAGATTTTTTACTTTCTCCGTATCGCGACTCGTTTGGACAGTATTTCCAGTTTGGGGGGTTTCCATAGTATTTCAGTGTTACGGAGATTACTCGGCACAGACTTTCCCCTGAGGAGTCTCTTGGGGAACATTTCCGGAATTTTTTCTCTCAATTGATTCTTTCTCGAAACGATTCAGGTCGAGAGTATTTTCGGATGACGCGAGGCGATAGTCATCGAAGCCGATGGTGAGCGTGTCATTGGCGATGGCCTTGATGCCCGCTCCGCTGCAGACGGCGAGGAGAAAAAGTATTGCCAAGTTTCGAGAGGAGTAATCACGTTTCGCGACGAACCAGAAAAACTTTTTTGCGCTTGAAAGAAGCGTAGCAGAAAAGCTTTGTAAGGTATCTTGTAGTGTAGAAAAACGGGGAAGTGCCATAAGGGGCAGTCTTTGAAACATTCACTGGTAATAGAATAAACTACCACATGTGCCGTTTTTTGACAATCCCATAGAGTTGGGCAAAGAAAAAACGCCCCTTCCGAAGAGTGGGCGTCAATGATGCTGGCGTTTTTAACGTATGAAGGCGTCCGGGACGCGGATGGTTTGGAAATCGCCGCCGGTCGGGCCGAACCACTTGGTGACGTAGCCTTCGCAGTTATTGCTTGTTTGGCAAGTGAGATCAAAGGTGTTGTACCCGGAGTTGAGCTCGCGCCAATAATCCACGCCTATTTGTAGACGAGCCGCGCCAACGATTTTCGCTTCCACCTCCACGATGTAGCGCATACCTTCTTTGGCACTTACCTTGGGATTAGTCCAACCGTGATAGATTTCTTGCGGCGCCAGAGATAGGTCAATCTCTAATCCATCATCGGTCTGTCGGGTGATATTGGTTTCTTTTGACCCCCCGTTGTTCTCGGCATACCAGTGAGGCAAGCGAGGGAAGAGCGCTCCATCGAAAGCCACCGGGGCGTTTTGCTGAAAGTTAACTTCTGCCACGATGTTTTCATTGCCGTTCTTCGGATCTTGTTCGATCAGATGCATGTTGCGAAGAGTGACTTTTGCTTCACTATCACTAGAGGAGGAGCACGGCAAGACGGTCACAGCCTGCATGAGAGCCAATACGGCGTGGAATCCGGGTTCTGGGACGGCGCGTATGACTACTTCTTTTTGGTGTTGCGCACCATGGGGTATCAGGTCCAATTGGTTGATTATATTTGGTGTTTTTTGATTCACCGCACAAAGCACGGGCAATGTATTCATTTGCTGCCCATATGTTGCGGTGTAACTCACAACGATGGCGGTGAGCAGAGAAAAGTAAGCGATTCTTCCCATGATGTTTGCTCCTTGTTAAAGAAGTGGCTGGTTATATCGTTTAAGATTACGGCTCCGTATTTAATCACTTTGTTGGCTCTTTGTCAACCGCGATAATATCATCGAGGACTGAATCTAGTTCATCAATACTGCGTGATCCGATGCCGTCGGCTTTGCAAGAGGGATTACGTAATTCGGTTCGTACCGTCTCCACCACTGTGATGGGCCGGACGCCTTTGATGATGTTGTCATTGACGGCGATGTTAGGGCCGTTTTTGCAGCTCGAGAGGCAGCGCGGTGACTTTATAACGAGCGCTTCTTCCGGAGCAAAACCTTGTTTAAGGGCATGAAAAACATTCTGTGCCCCTTTTTGGCAGCAGCTCTCTTCGAGGCACACTTTGATGGTGGCTCGGGTATCTTTTTTGTTGGTAGGGTTTTCCATAACTGCATTACTGTACCATACATTCAGTACATTGGCAATACCGGAGGAGCGAGCTGTAAAAAGAAAAAGACCGCCTATCTGAATTGATGGACGGTCTGGGTTTTTTGAGGGTTGAGAAACGAGTGCTAGCCCTGAAAACCGATGGGGCTCTGCGGAGCATCAGAGGCTTTGATGTTGCCGAATTGAGCCTCATATTTCTTGAGATTGTCCTGCATAGCGGCGAGCATGCGCTTGTAGTGGCCGGGTGAAACAACGATACGGGCATTGAGTGTTCCGGTGGGCGGAAAGACATTCATGAAATCCAAGACGAACTCTTCCGGGGTGTGCAGTACCTGCATCATGTTGGCATACTCCCCTTTCAGCTTGTCATCGGAGGCCTTGATTTGAATCTGCTGGTTCTCTGGTGTTGGTGGCTGATTCATATGTTTTGTATAATAATTTTTTATCTTTTCGGTCGAGTTCAGTATACCATCAAATCAATGTTGACAACTATCTCTTTTTGGAGTGTAATACGATGTTGGAATGAGAGGCTACATCGTAGTGAATGTTCTCATCCATCGTTCTCTAACAACCGGGGGAAAATCATGTGGCTCAAGACAATCGTTATACTGGTGTTCACTTTGGTCGCTTTGCTTTTGTTGGTGGTGCTGTGGCAGGAATTCGCGGACAAACGCGCACGCCGCAAAAACGAGCAGGCAAGTATGTCAATTCGAAAAATTGTACAGCAATCTTTTGCTGGAGCACTACGCTCGCACGGTTTTGATGTTGATCCCAACCTCGTTCATGTCTCACTAGGAATTGATGGTCAGCTAATCTGTCAGCTTGAGAGTACCATTGTGGCTTGTGGTGACTTTTATGGGAGCAAGGACGGTGGCTCTATTCTTATCAGGCGAGTATATAGCGCCGACAGTCCACAGACTGTCCGTACGAATATTTGGCATCGCTTTTCTCCAGAGAATTCGGAGACATGAGAAAGCGCGACGGAGAGACGTGTAACAACACAGGGAGGCTCAACGAGTCTCTTTTTTTCTTTAGATTTTTCCATAGCGGGTTTCGATGTCGCCCAAGAGTTCGTCGATTTGTTTCCTTTCTGGTGATTCTGGTAGGGTCGTTATTCGAGCCGTCAGCAGTTTAGCCACCACCTCTTGATGATCTTCGGTATCATAGAGTCCTCGATCGAGATCCTCGATAACTTCGGTGATGATCTGGTCGGCGTTCGTATCTTTTGGCAGTTTTTCAAAATTCATAAGATAGTATGAAACGTATAATGAATGGACACTATTGTTTTTTTTCCGTCCCCTCGGCATTTTTCGGTTCCGGGGTGGGTTCTTCTGGCTTGGTTTCCGGCGTCACTGGAGCAGGCGTGCGCGGAAAATTGATAAAGGCCATGATTGCCAAGATGAGGGAAAAAATCAGAGGGGTCCTCCCGTGTGCTGCCGTGACGAGCCAATCATAGAATAACGGGAGCGGGAGGAGAAAAACCCCTGCCCGATAGGCCCTGCCATAGGTCATGGTGTGACCGTTTAATTTGGCTATGGCCCAGACGATGAGAGCTCCAAAAAGGAGGGAGATAAGATAGCCAATCCAGAACATGGCGTAGAGAAAAAATGGCAGTACCAGCATGCCGATGAAGAGAGCGAGGCGAATAAGCGAGAACCCCTTGTTGGTAAGGTTTTCAAAGAGGTCTTTTGTTATGGTGATATTTTGAGTCCATTTTTGGTGTCGGAGGTCATAGATACGCGATTCTCCCTTTTCGATATCGCGATAGCCCAATTCGTGCTGGCCGAGAATTATGACTGTCCCTTTTTGGTCAAAGGCCGCTACTTCGATAGGACGAGTTGTGTCTATGACGAGCAGGTTTTGGGGAACATCTTTTCCAGCGGGCTTCCAGGCTGACGGG
>JBBQYU010000045.1:0-5401 GCA_038208355.1 Candidatus Moraniibacteriota bacterium | reverse complement strand
ACTGCAGAAGCCAACCACGGGCAGACCGAATCCCTTCCAATAAAGGAGTCAGAGGTGAACACTCGTATTTTCTTGTATGCCAAAAAAAAATATCAATACGAAAAAAATAGACGTTGAAGAGGAGTCCGAGGCCGCACTGATAGCTCAGGCAGCGGCGTTGGGGGTGCCTTTTCTCGCTGATGTTCCCAAGGAGCTGGATCGTTCCACACTCTCTGTTATTCCTGAGGATTCTGCTCGAAAATATAAGATGGTGCCTTTTCGCAAAGAGAAAGATACTATTTTCGTAGCCATGGTTGACCCTCAGGATTTTGAAGCGCTCAATGTTTTGCGTTTTTTGGCTGAGAAAGAGCAGTTGGGTATCGAGGTGTATCTCACATCTGAAAAGATTTTCAATGTCATCGCAAAAAAATACACCGGCACTGATCGGGCTTTGCGAGATGCTATCCTTTCGCTCAAAGAAGATGTTGTCGCAGATCCAGAGGGAGCAAAAAAAAGAAATCAGGAGGCTGATATTTTTCAGGATGCACCGATTGCCAATTTGGTAGAGGTGATTGTCAAACATGCTATCGAAGTGCGGGCCAGTGATATCCACATCGAGCCCACCGAGGGCAGCTACCGGGTACGTTTTCGTGTGGATGGACTCTTGCGCGCTCAACTGGTATTTCCGAAAGAAGTCGGGCGAGCGGTGATTTCGCGTATCAAGATATTGGCCGACCTGAAGATTGATGAAAGCCGTAAGCCGCAGGACGGACGATTTCACTTCGAAGGTGAAAATGGTGCTATCGATTTGCGTGTTTCGAGTCTACCAGTGATGGAGGGCGAAAAGATAGTGATGCGTGTTTTGGATAAGAATTCCAGCGTGAGCGATTTGGGAAAACTTGGTTTGTGGGGGAGAAATCGTCATATCCTCGAGACCAGGATTTTGGAGCCTTTTGGCATCGTCCTCATTACGGGCCCGACCGGTTCTGGAAAATCGACCTCTCTGTATGCTTTCCTGCAGATTTTGAATCGGGAAGAGCGCAACATCGTCACCCTGGAAGACCCGGTGGAATACTTCATAGAAGGTATTAATCAGAGTCAGATTCGGCCAGAAATTGGCTATACGTTCGCTAACGGGCTGCGCTCCATCCTCCGCCAGGATCCTAACGTGATTATGGTGGGTGAAATTCGTGACAGTGAAACTGCGGAGTTGGCTATTCACGCCGCTTTGACTGGGCACCTCGTGCTTTCTACTTTACACACGAATGATGCTATCGGGGCGATACCGCGCCTCATTGATATGGGCATCGAACCATTCTTGCTCTCTTCTTCGCTTCAGGCAGTGGCCGCTCAGCGTTTGGTGCGCCGCATCTGTGAGAACTGTCGGGAAGAGTTTGTTTTGACGGATATTCAGCGGCAGCGAGTGGCGGAAATATTCCAAACAATACCTCAGGCGGAGATAGAGGCCTATGAATTAGAAATGACTCAGAAAATGGTGGTCTATCAGGGGAAGGGTTGCGAACAGTGCAGCATGACGGGCTATAAGGGGCGAATCGCCGTGTACGAGGTGATTGCTATCGATGATATAATGCGCACGACTATTGCTGACCAAAAAGGCAATGAAGGCGCTGTGAAGAAAGCGGCCCTGGCCCAGGGAATGCTTTCTATGAAACAGGATGGCATCCTTAAAGCGCTGAAGATGATTACCACACTGGCGGAAGTTGAGCGAGTGACGGAGGGGAAACTTCTGGTTGATGAAGAATAACGCGTTCGGGCGAGGAAGTTGTGGTATACTGAAGATACTTTTGTGAGCCAATTGACCATGAATGTAACAATAAAAACCAAACAGCAGCATGACGGGGGAGGATACGGGCGTGGTGTTGTTGATGGTTATTTTACACTTTGATTTTTATTTTTTGCCTGTGCCGTTATGGAAACATTACATGTTGAGCAGCGACTCAAAAATCTTTTACTGATGGTTGGCCAGCAAGGGGCTTCCGATTTGCATCTGGTAGTCGGGCGTTATCCGACTCTGCGTATTGATGGCAAGTTGCACCCAATCTCTTCAGAAAAGGTTTTGACGCCGGCTGATACCAAGGCCCTGGGAGACGTTTTGCTCTCTGATGAGAAGAAACAAGAACTTTTGGCCGTGGGACAGACAGACTTTTCGTATAATTTTGAGGATAAGGTGCGTTTTCGTACCAACGTTTTTTTTCAAAAGGGTTACCTGAGCATCACTATGCGTTTTGTGATGGATCATCTGCGTAATTTGGAGGAGCTGGCCATCCCAGATTCTTTGTATGGTTTCACTAATTATTCCCAGGGGTTGGTACTCATTACTGGTCCGGTTGGTCACGGAAAGTCAACCACCTTGGCAGCCATTATTGATTATATCAATCATAATCAGGAGAAGCACATCATTACTATTGAAGACCCGATTGAATTCGTATATAGTCAGGACCGTTGCATCATCAATCAGCGCGAAATCGGTCGGGATGCGAAAAATTTCCCCGATGCCCTGCGGGCGGTGTTTCGTGAGGATGCCAATGTGGTGCTTCTAGGAGAGCTTCGCGATTTGGAAACTATCAGTACGGCCATGACCGCCGCCGAGACGGGGCACCTCATTTTCGCTACGTTGCACACCAACGATAGTGCTCAAACCATCGATCGTATTGTTGATGTCTTTCCTTCTCACCAACAGAGCCAGATTCGTTCACAGTTGGCGAGCGTCTTGCTTGGGGTGGTCTCTCAGCGTTTGTTGCCGAAGATCGGCGGTGGACGTGTTCCGGCGGTGGAAATCATGTTCAAGAACCATGCCATCGAGAACCTCATTCGGGAAAACAAAGACCATCAGCTTGACTCAGTCATTGAAACCAGCCTGAAAGAGGGGATGGTTTCGCTTGATCGAGCCTTGGCAGACTTGGTGCGTCGAGGACTCGTGTCGATTAATGATGTGCTCATGTATTCTAAGAACCGCGATTATTTGCAAATGTTGTTGGCGAAAGACAAGTAGAACATAATCTCAAGCATCATTTTTTCGTATGAAATTTGTTTTTAAAGCAAAGGATATCCAGGGCGAGATGCGAGAAGGTATCGTGGAAGCTATCAGTACTGAAGCGGCTGCTCAGATTCTCGAGAAAAATATCCTGACGCCGATATCAATCAAGGAGGTGGAAAAGTCTTTGCCGATTCTGAGGGATATCCAGAAAATATGGGAGGGTGTGAGTCAGAAAGAGCTCCTTGTTTTTTTCCAGCAGATGGCGACCTTGGTCGAGGCTCGGGTACCGATTGTTTCCTCACTTCGCACCATCAGTGACCAGACAGATAATAAGTATTTTCGCATTATCTTAAAAGAGATGGCGGACGACGTGGAAGAGGGCGTGAGTCTTTCGGACGCGGTAGAGAAATACCCGGATATTTTTTCCCAGCTGACTATCAATATGCTGCGGGCCGGAGAAGTGTCTGGCGAGTTGCAGAAATCCATCGAAATCATTTCGGAAAGCATAGAAAAGAACTATCAGTTATCCGCTAAAATCAAGGGGGCACTTTATTACCCAGCGTTTGTTTTGGGAGTGGCCTTTATTATTGGTTTCTTGGTGGTGACGTTCATTTTGCCCAAGATTACGATTATGATCAAGGACCTGCATTTGCCGGTGCCGTGGTACACCAGTGCCCTGATTTGGCTGGGCGATTTCATGAACGCGTATTGGTGGGCGGTGCTGATGGCGTTGGCCGCGGCCGCGAGCGGCTTGTTTTACTATATTCAGACGGATTCTGGCAAGCGAGAATGGCAGCAGATGGTACTTAAGATTCCTGTCATCGGGACGCTGGCCCGAGATGTCTATGTGACCCGTTTTTCAGAGACTTTGAGTGCGCTTTTGAATAGCAATATCCCAGTGGTGCGGGCCCTTATTATCGTTAGCCAGGTCATTGGTAATCAGGTGTTTGAGAAAATCATTTTGCAGGCGGCCGAGGAAGTCAAAACAGGAGGCACCATGAGCACGGTGTTTCTCCGTACCAAGGAGATGCCTCCTATTGTTGCTCAAATGATGCGTATCGGTGAAGAGACAGGAACGCTGTCGCACGTGCTCAAGGGGATTGGGAAATTCTATGGCCAGGAAGTGGACAATATGACGCGCAGTCTGACCACACTCATCGAGCCGATTCTCATCGTGGTGCTGGGTATCGGGGTGGGGATTCTCGTGGTGGGCGTACTCTTGCCTATTTATAACATTGCTGGTCAATTGTAGATCCGAAAAATTGTGATATAATAAAAGAAGAGTAAAAACAAACATTAAAAGAAAAGGAGGTGAATGTATGATAAAGAAAACATTAAAGGGTTTTACCCTGATTGAGCTTCTGATCGTTATCGCCATCATCGGTATTTTGGCGTCCATCGTATTGGTCAGTCTTTCCGGTGCTCGGGTCAAAGCTCAGAAAGCCGCTTTCAAGGCGGAAGTTTCCGGAGCGGTAGGCGGACTCGTGCTGCAGTGTGACGACTCAGCTGACAACACGTTAGGTGCGTTGCCAGCCAGTACAAACGTTACTAGTTGGCCGGCTGCTGTCGCGAGCGAGGATTGCGGAGTGACGGGTAACGGTACATTCTCGGTTACTGGGATTACGCCAGTGTCTACCATTCCTGGTTGTACCTCGGCCAGTCTTGATGAGACAGGGGCCAGTTTTGCCAGTTGTCTCTAGAGCTTTTGAGTCTCGTTAAAGAATTAATTGTATCAAGGAGGTGAATACTATGAAAAAAACATTAAAGGGTTTTACCCTGATTGAACTTCTGATCGTTATCGCCATCATCGGTATTTTGGCGTCCATTGTGTTGGTCAGTTTGAGCAGTGCTCGTGGCAAGGCTCAGATTGCCGCCTACAAAGCGGAAGCAGCGGGAGCTGTTGCCGGTTTGATTATTGCTTGTGATTCTGGACCTATCAATCCTGTTGTTAATATCCCTGCGACCAACAATCATACTGTCGGTGTTGTAGGTTCTCAGAGTTGTGGTGCAACCGGTAGTGGTATCTTTTCCGTTACGGTCACCCCGACGAATACGGCAGTTACCTGTGGTACGGCGACGTTGACTCCAACAGGAGTAACGTTTGCAACCGCTTGTTAGGTTTTGCAGAAAGCGCTGTGTATTCTTTTTATTGAAGGATATACAGAAGTAAGAAGCCCTTGTGTTTTTTGGAGCCAAGGGTTTTTGCTTTTTGATTTTGTTTTTCTCTCTTCTCGACGTATAATGAAAATATGATTATGCTAGTAATTTCTTTTTTCTTTTTTGGCCTCATCATCGGTAGTTTCCTCAATGTGGTCGTTTATCGACTGAAGAATGTGGAGACGGTTTTGGGGCGCTCATTTTGTCGGAGTTGTCAGCATCAGATACGCTGGTACGATAATATCCCCTTGCTCAGTTTCGTGCTCC
>JBBQYU010000044.1:0-5448 GCA_038208355.1 Candidatus Moraniibacteriota bacterium | reverse complement strand
TGGTATTGGTTTGGGTATTTTGGCCTCGAAAGCTCTGGAAGCGATCGGCCGTAACCCGGAAGCGCAGAGCAAGGTGCAGACAACGATGATTCTGGCTATCGCCGTGACGGAAGCTGTGGCTATTTATGCTTTGGTTATCGCTTTGATGATTCTTTTCGCATAATAATCAGTCAACAAAAATCAGTCAACGGTCAGCGCAGAATAAAGGGTGCTGATATCTATCTATCTTTCTATGGAAGTTTTTGCTAAATTAGGAGTCGATTGGAAATTACTCTTCGCCCAGGCGCTCAACTTCGCGATACTCTTTTGGGTGTTGCGTCGTTTTGCCTATCGTCCAATGCTCCAGTTTCTTGAGGAGCGTAGCGTTCGTATCGATCAGGGCTTAAAAGATGCGGAGGCGGCTCAGACAAAACTGAAAGAGATGGAAGAAAAAGAAAAAGCTGTCTTGGTAGAAGCTCGCACGGAAGCCCGCACGATTGTGGCCGCCGCCGAAGAATCTGCTCAGAAGCGTGATGCGGTGCGCATGGCGGAGACAGAAAGTCGGGCCAAACAGTTTTTGGCTGAAGCGGAAATGAAGATTCGCGAAGAAAAAGAGAAGGCTCTGGCGGAAGCCAAACAGGAAATCGCCGAATTAGTACTGCTTTCGGTTGAGAATATCCTTAAGGAGAAGATTGACAGTAAGAAAGACGGTCAGATGATAGAGAAGATGACGAAGTAAATGTCAAATGTATGCGTCCAACCATTTCACAATATGCTCAGGCTTTGGTGGAGCTAACGGCTGAGCAGACCACGCTTTCGAGTGTCGGACTGGCTCAGAATTTTACTCGTTGGCTGGGCCGGCGGGGTGAGAAAAAGAAATTGCCGGCTATTGTGGCGCAGCTGGAAAAATTGGAGCACAAAAATGAGAACAAGTTAATTGTCACCGTGACTACGGCCCATGCCGTAGCGCCGGCGACTGAGCGGATTCTGGAAGAAAAAACAGCCGCTCTCTTCCCTGGAAAAAAAGTGGAACTGCGTTATACGGTTGATGCCGGTGTCATCGGGGGAGCGGAATTTCGCACCGATGAAGTGCTCTACGATGCTACTGTCAAAGCAGAACTTGGCGCCCTCAAAAGAAACCTCCTAAAAGCCTAACTGAGAAAATTATGAGCAATCCACTTATCCAAGAATTGAAGAAGCATATCTCGGAGTTCCACCATGAGCCCAAAGCGGAAGCGATTGGTACGGTGCTGGAAGTCGGAGACGGTGTGGCGCGCGTGGCTGGACTGTCCGAGGTGATGGCCTCTGAGATGGTGGAGTTTGAAAATGGTACGCTCGGCGTAGCACTCAACCTGGAAGAAGGCGAGGCGGGAGTCATGCTCTTGGGAGAGATTGGAGAGTTGAAAGAAGGAAGTACCGTGAAGAGCACGGGTAAAATTCTTTCGGTGCCGGTAGGTGATGCGGTTATCGGTCGCGTGCTTTCTCCTTTGGGAGTACCGATTGATGGTAAGGGAGGTATAGAGGCCAAGGCCTACTATCCGGTGGAAAAAATTGCCCCGGGTGTTATTACTCGGCAGTCCGTTAACCAGCCGCTCCAGACTGGTATCAAAGCCATCGATGCCCTGATCCCGATTGGTCGTGGTCAGCGAGAATTGATTATCGGTGATCGGCAGACCGGCAAGACCGCGATTGCCATTGATACTATCATCAACCAAAAGGGCCAGGACGTCATCTGTATCTATGTGGCCATCGGGCAGAAGGAATCCAAAGTGGCCCGCATCGTAGCTGAACTGACCAAGAGTGGAGCTATGGACTATACTACCGTCGTGGTGGCGGGAGCTTCTGATCCGGCAGCCCTTTCTTTTATCGCTCCTTACGCCGGTTGTGCTTTGGGAGAATACTTCATGGATCAGGGCAAAGACGTCTTGGTGATTTACGATGACTTGTCCAAACACGCTGTGGCCTATCGCCAGATATCGCTTATTCTCCGTCGTCCACCGGGACGTGAAGCCTATCCAGGCGACGTGTTCTACGTCCATTCTCGTCTTTTGGAACGCAGCGCCAAGTTGAACAAAGACAACGGCGGTGGCTCTTTGACGGCGTTGCCGATTATTGAAACACAGGCTGGTGATGTGTCAGCCTATATCCCTACCAATGTTATTTCGATTACGGATGGTCAGATTTATTTGGAGTCGGATCTGTTTTACAAAGGTATTCGTCCGGCCCTAAACGTTGGTCTTTCCGTTTCGCGCGTCGGTTCGGCCGCTCAGATCAAGGCTATGAAGCAGGTTTCGGGAACGCTGCGACTTGACTTGGCGCAGTTCCGAGAATTGGAAGCCTTTGCTCAGTTTGGTTCCGATCTTGATGAAAAGACCCGGTCGCTCATCGAACGAGGACGGCGCGCAGTGGAAATGTTGAAGCAACCGCAGTACTCGCCCCTTTCGGTAGAAAAGGAAGTAGCAGTGCTCTATGCTCTTTCTCGTGGTTATGTCGATGACGTGGCGGTGGAGGAAATTAGCCGCTTCGAACGGGAATTCCTGGCCTCTCTCGACAATGAAGGGAAGGCGGTAGGGGAAGCCATTATGAAAGAGAAAGCTTTGACCGAGGAAGTGGAGGCGTTGCTCAAGAAGCATATTGAGATGTTTAAGAAAAGTTTCACAGTATAATTTTCAAGTATCAATTTACAATTTCCATTAAAGCAATGTTCCAGTCGAACGTCCGTCATTGAAAATTGGAAATTCGTAAATTGGAAATTCATACGTACGTATGGCATCAGCACGAGACATCAGAAGACGCATCAAAGGTGTGAAAGGAACGGGAAAAATTACCCGAGCCATGGAGATGATTTCGGCTGTCAAAATGCGCAAAGCTATCGGCGCTGTCATTGCCATCCGTCCCTATGCTCAGAGCGCTATCGAGCTGTTGAAGCAGCTGGATAGGGCAGTGGGCGATGAACGGCACCCGCTCATTACCGAGCGCCCTGTCAAGCGTGAATTGTACGTGGTGGTGACCAGTAATCGCGGTTTGTGTGGAGCATTCAATGCACAGGTGGTGAAAAAAATGCGCCAGACCTTGAAGGATGACGAGACCCGAGAGTCGGTGTTTCTGACTATCGGGAAAAAAGGCGAACACGCGGTCCGCCGTATGGAGGGTAATTTGGTGGCCTCTTTTCCTGATATCCTGGTGACGCCAACCGCCGAGGGGATGAGAAGTGTGGCCAGGGTGATTCTGGATGAATTCGTTTCTGAGCGTGTCGATCGGGTGGTTATGATTTATACGGACTACATTTCGATGCTCTCTCAGGAGGTGAAGGTGCGGGCGCTGTTGCCGGTAGCTCTCAAGGATACCAAGAAAGCCATGCACGAAATGCAGCCAGCAGCCAGCAGCCAGCAGCCAACGGCGGGTGAAAAAAAATCACCCCAGGTTGAGTATGTGATCGAGCCATCGCCAGCTGAGGTATTGGAGCATATGATTCCACGTCTGATTGAGATGGAACTCTATCATGCGGTGCTGGAGTCCAACGCCTCGCAAGAGTCGGCTCGGATGATGGCTATGCGCAATGCCACCGATGCGGCCAAAGACATGGTGTCTGATTTGACCTTGGCCTATAACCAGCTTCGTCAGCAGAAGATCACTCAGGAAATTGCCGAGCTGTCGGCCGGAATGGCCGCGGTGCAGAAGTAGTTATTCTAAATCACAATTCGAGATTGAAATCAGTTTGAATCTCGTGAGTTGTTTGGAAAAGGGAATGGCCGACTGCGTACACATGTGGGTTCACAGTGTTGCACATCGGCCGAAACAATAGCCTGGGATCCCTGGCAAGGGAGGGAGTACGACTGGTATGACCAGAGTTACCCTCAGAGGCACTTGCGAGGAAGGGGATACGACTGGTATGACCCAGAGTTACCCAGAAAGTCACTGGCAAAGGTCATGAACCTTCGTGGCAGATAGCTTTCCTCACAGTTTATTATGTGTTAAGTATAGCACATTTTTATACGTTTGTCAAAGAAACAGTGGTTCATTAATCAGATATTTTCTCTTAATTAAAGCAAAATATATGGGTACGACAGGTAAAATCATTCAGGTAATCGGTCCGGTAGTGGACGTGGAGTTTACGGCCGAAGATAAGGAAGCGGTGATGCTGCCGAGTATTTATGATGCCCTGGAACTTCAGGTGGGCGGGGCCAAGCTCGTAGTGGAAGTGCACCAACATTTAGGTGGCAGCCGAGTGCGAGCGGTAGCTATGGGAACGACTGACGGGGTCAAACGCGGTATGGATGTTGTGGCAACGGGCGCTCCGATTTCGGTACCAGTTGGCAAGGCCGTGTTAGGAAGAATGTTTAATGTGTTGGGAGATGCTATTGATGGAAAAGAAAATGTCGTGGTAGAAACAAGGCGTTCTATCCATCGCACAGCCCCCGCCTTTGATGAACAATCCACGAAGGCGGAAGTTTTTGAAACCGGTATCAAATCCATCGACCTCATCTGTCCTTTCATGAAGGGTGGTAAGGTGGGATTATTCGGTGGTGCCGGAGTAGGCAAGACGGTGGTGATTCAAGAATTGATTCGTAACATCGCCTCGGAACACGGCGGTTACTCGGTCTTCGCTGGAGTGGGAGAGCGGACCCGTGAGGGAAACGATTTGTACTACGAAATGAAAGAATCGGGGGTGTTGGATAAAACCGCCTTGGTTTTCGGTCAGATGAATGAACCGCCGGGGTCACGACAGCGGGTGGCGCTTACGGCGCTCACTATGGCCGAGTCCTTCCGGGACGACGAAGGCAAAGATGTGCTGCTCTTTATCGATAATATTTTCCGCTTCACTCAGGCGGGCTCGGAAGTGTCAGCATTGCTCGGTCGTATTCCGAGTGCCGTTGGTTATCAGCCGACGTTGGCTGAAGAAATGGGTGGGCTGCAAGAGCGTATTACTTCTACCAAGAATGGTTCTATCACCTCGGTGCAGGCGGTGTACGTGCCGGCCGATGACTTGACCGACCCGGCTCCGGCTACCACGTTTGCTCACCTCGATTCGACGGTGGTACTCAATCGTGCTTTGACTGAAATTGGTATTTATCCGGCTGTTGACCCGTTGGATTCTAGTTCGACCATTCTCGATCCGCAAATCGTCGGGGAGCGGCACTACAATGTGGCCCGTGGCGTACAAAAGGTCCTCCAGCGTTACAAAGACCTCCAAGACATCATCGCCATCCTCGGGATGGAGGAATTGACCGACGAGGACAAACAGCTGGTGGCTCGCGCGCGTAAGATTCAGAAGTACCTCTCTCAGCCGTTCTTCGTGGCGGAGCAGTTTACCGGTGCCCCGGGCAAGTACGTCAAATTGGAAGAGACTATTGGCGGATTCGAAAAGATTCTTTCCGGAGAGCTCGATGATATCGCTGAGTCGTCTTTCTATATGAAGGGTTCGATTGAAGAAGTGATTGCGGAGTCTAAAAAATGATTAAAAGTTGG
>JBBQYU010000043.1:0-5792 GCA_038208355.1 Candidatus Moraniibacteriota bacterium | reverse complement strand
GGTCATCTCTTCGGTTTCCCCTGCCTCGACATGTCCCTTGGCAAAATCAAAATGCCCGCTCGGATAATGCAAAAGCAGATACTGCCGCTCACCATTTTCCACTCGAAAAACCACCGCCCCCACAGAGACTTCCCAGATGACCGGACAGCCAAAAAACTTGAGCAGCCAGTAGAGCGGTTTGAAAATAGGAACCTTCATAGAAATTGACAAGAGTGTAGGATACTTCTACTGTAACATAATATGTCCAAATTCCTCAAAGAAATCATCTGGCTTATGTCGCTCATCACTCTCGGCCTGGGAGCCGGGCTTTTTTCTATCTATTTTTTTGGCACTCCCGATGTCAGCCAGATAAAGAATTATCCCTTCAAGCTGACCTCCGTCCTCTACGACCGGAGCGGGGAACACGAGCTTTACCGCCTCTATGATGAGGAAAACCGTATCATGCTCTCACACGAGGAAATTCCCGACACACTCCGCCTCGCCACCATCGCTTCTGAGGACACCCAATTTTACGTCCATCATGGTATCGACCCCCTGGCTATCCTTCGCGCCCTCAAAGCCAACCTCGAAAGCGGTGACATCCGCCAGGGCGGTTCGACCATCACCCAACAACTCGCCCGCACCCTCTTTCTCACTCGTGAACAAACCCTGCTCAGAAAAATACGCGAGGCGTTTCTCGCCATCAAAATCGATCAGCATGTAAGCAAAGATGTCATCCTTGATTTGTACTTGAACGCCATCCCCTACGGCGCCAATGCCTACGGTGCTGAGACAGCCGCCGAAACCTTCTTTCAAAAACACGCCACAGATCTTTCTTTGGATGAAAGCGCCCTCTTAGCTGCTCTCCCTAATGCCCCCACTTACTTTTCTCCCTACCAGGAACACACCCAGGAGCTCTACGAGCGCCAAAAAAATATCCTCCAAAAAATGTACACTCTCGGATTCATCACTCAAGAGGAATTGGCGGCAGCGCTGAAAAAAAATACCTCGCTGGCCATTGCGCCACGCAAGACGCCTATTGTGGCTCCCCACTTCGTGTTCTATGTTTTGGATGAACTGAAAAAAACGTACAGCACAGAAGAACTCTCTACCGAAGGACTGCGCGTCATTACTTCGCTCGACCTAAAACTACAAACGACGGCCGAAACAGTCGTCCGTGAGGGAGCCATCAAAAACGTCGCTCGAGGGGCCGAAAACGCAGCGCTCGTATCACTTGACCCCAAGACCGGCGAAATCCTTGCCATGGTCGGTTCGCGCGACTACTTTGACAAAGCCATCGATGGCAACGTCAACGTCACTATCCAAAAACGTCAGCCTGGCTCCGCCTTCAAGCCTTTTGCCTACGCCACGGCTTTCGAAAAAGGCTTCCAACCAGAAACACCTATCTATGACCGGCCCATCAACTTCGGTCCAGACGGTTCCGGCCACGACTACATCCCCCGCAACTACGATGGTAAGTTCCATGGCCTCCTCACTATGCGCCAGGCTCTGGCCATGTCACTCAATGTCCCGGCCGTCCAGACACTGGCCCTGGCCGGAGTGGACGACACTATTGCTCTGGCTACCCGCCTCGGTATCACGACCCTCACCGACCCCAAACGCTATGGCCTGGCCCTGGTCTTAGGCGGCGCCGAGGTACGCCCCATCGATATGGCCAGTGCCTTCTCTGTTTTTAGCCAAGAGGGTATCCGCCATGATATCACTCTTCTTCTTGCTATCTCTGACCGCTCCGGGAAAAAACACATCCTCACAAACCCGCAGGCAGGAACCGCCGTTCTCAATCCAGAAATAGCGCGTAAAATAAACTCTATTCTTTCGGACAATGCGGCCCGTACTCCTATCTTCGGCGCCCACAGTCCGCTCGCTTTCCCGGCAGGGATAACCGTCGCGGCCAAAACCGGCACCACCCAAAACTTCCGCGATGCCTGGACGGTTGGCTATACACCATCCATCGCTACCGCCGTCTGGGCTGGCAACAATGATAATCATCCGATGAACGCTGGTGCCGATGGCATCTTTGTCGCCGCCCCCATATGGCGCGCCTTTATGGATCAAGCACTCAAGCGTTTTCCCGAAACCGGTTTTACCGCCTACACTCCCAGTGAACGCTATAAAAACACACTTCCTATCGCGAGCTCTCCACGCACTATTTATATCAATAATAAAACTGGCCGAGAAATTCCAGAGAGTGAGGCAAAAAAAATGAAAAAGGGGCGTTACAAAAGCTATCAGGTCAGCGCCGCCACCGGTTCATCGTTCGAACCTCTGCCGCCCCTCCCAGAGGAAAACCCCTCCGATATCATTAGCATGAATGATATCCAAAAACTCTACGAGTCCGCCCCCTAGGAACGGTTTATTACTCCCTCCGAATAGCATCCATCGGCGTCAGCTGAGAGGCGCGGTAGGCTGGCGCCAAACCAAAGACGATGCCCACCACCATAGAAAATGAAACGCCGAGCAGAAACGACGACAAAGAAAAACTGAGGTCCAGGGCAAAGCCGAAAGAAGCGAATAACGCTCCTAAAGCCAGCGAAAAAAGCATTCCCAGAACAATTCCGAGCATACCGCCGGTAAAGGTAATGATAATCGCTTCGACCAAGAACTGCTTGAGGATATTGCTCGAAGTGGCCCCGACCGCCTTACGTAATCCGATTTCTGGTGTGCGCTCCGACACCGCTACGTACATGACGTTCATAATGCCTACCCCGCCGACGACCAACGAGATGGAGGTGAGTGACAAAAGGAGGATAGAAAGCGCGCCCAAAACGCTCCCCAACGTCTTCTGCGCCTCTTTGGTGGAAGTAACTGAGAAATCATCCTTATCCGGGTCAGTGATGTCGTGGCGTTTCCGCAAAAGCGCGATAATATCAGCGGCAGTCTCTTCATCACGGGCCGGGTCTTTCATTTTAACCGATATCATCTGCACATAATCCACCCCGAGAATCTTCTGCTGCAAAGTCTGAATCGGCACATAGGTGAACGTATCTAAATTAAAGAAAGCTGCTGTGCCCCGAGAAGCCAGCACACCGATAACCCGGTATTTTTCTCCCTTAAGAGTGAGAGACTCGCCTACCGCCTCATTTTCTCCAAAAAAAGTCTCTTTCGTTTCCGAACCCAACACGACCACTCGAGCCAGGTTAGCATCTTCTTCCTCGGTAAAAAAACGTCCGCTTTGCAACTTGGCATTTTCATCAACCAGCGGCACATCTGCTCCTGCGCCAAAAAGCATAATCCGCTTGCCAGTGGAGCCTACAGTAGCTCGCTCCTGACCAATGGTCCCAGCGTAGGCCCCAGCGATATTGGGAAGTTTCAGGATAGCCGAAGCGTCCTTGGTAGTGAGCGTGGTAATCTGCGTCCCCTGAGCCCGCGAAGTGGCATTTTCCGTCGACATTTTCCCAGTGTTCGGTATCTTGACTTCGACCTGAATGACGTCTGTTCCAAAGCTCTCTACTTGACCCAAGACGAAACTTTTCACACCATTTCCGAGCGCTGTCACCACCACCACCGCAAAAACACCGATCACGACCCCCAGCAAAGCCAGGGCCGTTCGCCCCTTATGGGTTCGAATCGTGCGCACCGCAAAAAAGAGCGGAGAGAAAAATAACATGAGTCGTTGTTTATTCATAACGTAGTGCTTCCATCGGACTGACCCGTGATGCCTTGAGGGCCGGATAGAGGCCAAAAATAATACCAATAAAAAATGATACGAAAAAACCAAGCGCGATGGACACTGGGGGAACCAAAAACTCCCAGTCGTATCCCAGGCGCGGGATAATAACAGAGGCGATAAACGCAATGGAAACGCCAAAAACAATCCCGATAGCGCCCCCAATAACTGTCACGAAGGCTGACTCAATCAAAAACTGAGAAATAATATGTACCGGTCGGGCCCCCACCGCTTTGCGCAACCCGATTTCCCGCACGCGCTGCGACACAGAAATGAGCATAGAGTTCATAATCCCCACTCCGCCAACAATAAGCGAAATAGAAGCGATGGCAATGAGAAAATACTTCAAAACGTCGGTAATGCTGGTCAGTATCCCCAAGGCCGCCTTGGTACTGCGCACCGAAAAGTCCGCCTCATCTTTCTCTCCTATGTCATGACGCTTGCGCAGCAAAAGATTCATATCCACGATGGTCCGTTCGATATTTTCCGACGCGTCCACCTTGCCGCGGATAAAATTCAAATAATTAATACCCAAGAGTAGTTTCTGGGCGGTTTGAAGCGGAACATATATCATGACATCAGGGTTCGAGAAAGCCGCCGCTCCCCGCTCTTCCAATACCCCCACCACCTTGAAGGGACTCTTCTTGAGCGTCACCATTTCCCCTACCGGACTCTGATTGGGAAAAAGTTCCTTAGCCCGCGTCGCCCCCAAAACCACCACTCGGGAAAGATCATTTTCTTCCTCAGGAAAAAAGAAGCGGCCTTCTTGTACAGTAATATTTTCTACCGTTGCCATTTCCGGAGAAACTCCCTGAAAACTAGCCTCCAGAGAAATCGCCGTACTCTCTACCGTCGCTGATCCGCTGACGTATCCGGATACTGCCCTCAAATGGGGAACATTTTTTCTTTCGCGCAAAGCCTTGAGGTCATCATTCGTGAGGGTGGTAGTCACGATGCCAAAGGCTGATGCTGGTGGACCATTTTCTTCCGATGCCCCTGGCAGCACCCCAATCAAGTCTGACCCCACGTTCTTAATCTGCGCGAGCACGAGTTTCTGAGCGCTAGCGCCGATGGACATAACCATGATAACGGCCGCCACGCCGATCACCACGCCGAGCACCGTCAAAAAAAAGCGCAGTTTCGAAGATGAAAGCGAACGATAGGCGATTTTAATCGGATCGGAAAGTTTCATGATGTGCTTTCAAAAAAGCTATTTCAGAATGGTTTCCCCATGAGCGAACCGGCGAGTAGCCACCAATCGGTCATCCACAATCTCGCCATCCTTCATAAGGATAATTCTTTTGGCATGCTCCGCCGTCGACGTCTCATGCGTGACCAGAATAATTGTTTTTCCGGCGGCATTCAACTCCTGCAGAATAGCCATCACCTGCAGTCCCGACTTGGAATCTAGGTTCCCGGTCGGCTCATCGGCAAAAATAATGTCCGGATTATTGACCAGCGCTCGAGCGATGGCCACCCGCTGCTTTTCTCCGCCAGAGAGCTGGTTAGAAAGATAGTCTTTGCGATGAAGCATTCCTACGGCCCGCAAAGCCTCTTCTACCCGTTTCTGATTTGATTCCAAAGGATTGGTATCATAGAGCAGTGGCAATTCGACATTTTCCGCCACGCTGGTCTTGGGCAAAAGATTGAAAGCCTGGAAGACAAAGCCAACCACACTATTGCGCAGCTTGGCCAATTCATCATCCGAAAGGGCTAAAACGTCCCTGCTCTCCAAAAGATAGTGTCCGCCCGTCGGCCGATCCAAAAGACCCAAAATCTGCATGAGTGTAGACTTCCCGGAACCGGAAGGGCCCATAATGGCGATGAACTCCCCTTTTTCTACGTGCAAAGTCGCTTTGCTTAAAGCGCGCGTTTTGACCCCTTCGTTGTCGTATACTTTTTCAAGATTGTCAGCCGCGATGAGATTCATAGGTTTATCGGTCATTATTTCTGAATCGCGCCAATCGCCACTTCATCACCCTCTTTCAATCCGGATATTATTTCTACCGTACCATCATCTCCCTCCAACCCCGTAGTCACCTCCACCTTTTTGAAGGTCATATCAGCTTGCTTCACCTGGGCAAACGACTGCGTCCCCTCCTTAACCAAAGCGCGAAACGGCACC
>JBBQYU010000042.1:0-6001 GCA_038208355.1 Candidatus Moraniibacteriota bacterium | reverse complement strand
CCAGAGGCCCAAGAGATCAACCCCGAAATACACATTATAGTGGAGCACAAGAAGACTCCCCGTCGGCCGGACAAAATAACTCAACAGCCCGAAACTAGCCAACAAAGGAATGAGAGCGGCAAGGAGAAGGATACGCACAATCAAATTATCCCAGAAAGACTTACCCTGACCCGAGTCAGCCACTGCGCTCTCCCACGCCAGAGATTCATCCTGCAAGACATCGTGCATAGTTTCGAACCGCGTTTAAATATTTTCCTCTTTATCCGACGGCAAGGCCTCGGCCTCATGACTCGTGCCGACGCGCGCGTGTTCCAGCTGATCGCTTAATTTGCTCAGATATTTCTCGGCATCTTCATACTTCTTATGAGCGTTGCCCAGATGGCTGCCCAACACATCAAACTCCTTTTCGAAGCGGTCATGTACCCGCGAAAGTTTCTCGAGCTGCCCCATAATCTCCTTGGCCCGTTTTTCAATCTGCATGCCCTGCAAGCCGAACAAAATTGTGCGCATATATGCATAAAACGAATTGGGCGAGACCGGGATAATGCGCCGAGCTGTCAGATAATCAAGCAGCCCCTGTTCATCGTCATCTTTGATGATAATTTCGTAATAAACGTTTTCGGCCGGGATATACATGAGGGCAAAATCAAGCGTTCCTTCTTCGGGAACGATATATTTGGTCGCGATGGCATCTACATGTTTCTTGACATCGGTATAGAATTGGCGCCGAGCGGTCCGCCGCTCACCATCACTCTGAGCGCTCATCACCTTCTTAAAGTTCTCCAACGGAAACTTCGAATCCACACTAATCGACCCTCCTTTCAGCTTGATCAGAGCATCCACGATTTCCCCGCTCTTGAAAGCATGTTGGAGGGAGAAGTGTTCTTTAGGAAGCATCTGCGTCATCAAGTCCTTGAGCATCAGTTCTCCGAAGCCTCCACGGATTTTTGGAGCTTTAAGAATTTCTTGCAAAGAGGCCACTTCCTTTCCCACCTCCAGAATCTTGTCACTCGACTGACGCATTTGTTCCAAGCTCTTCTGTACATCGGTATACGAACGCGACGCCACGTCCAAGCGCTGATCCAAACGCTTACTACTGTCATCCAGCCGATGATCGAGCGTCTGCTGGAAGCTCCCCAGCTGCTGATTAAGAGTCTGAGAGATGAACTGCATGCGTTCATCGAAGCGCCGTTCCATGGTACTCATCTGAGTAGCCAAATCAGCGCTCCCCTGTCCGGATGTCCCTGACTGGCGCCACAAAAAAAGAGCCAGCCACAAAAACAGGCTGGACACGAGTATTCCGATAATAATCAACACCCACAATGGCATATTTTTTTCTTATAAAAAACTATTTCTTCAAACCGGCGATGAAGCGCTTGAGCTCAGGAACTTTGTTGGCCACCTCTTCGTACGGAGCTTCTAGAAACTCAATGAAGAAGCGGTCGAGCATATTGAGACGATAGTGCAGTTCCTCGCTACTCATCAGGACAAACCGTATCTCTTTCCCTACCTCCGCCTCCAGATGGGCGATAGCGTGCTTGAGCTTAGTGCGATTGACATTGTTCACTACCAGAATCATATCCACCTTGCTTTTCGGATAGTTCAAAAAGAGTCCGCTGATGAGAATGAGTTTTACCTCACCGATTATTTTCAACTTCCGGAAGACCTGTGATTGAGCATGCACATTCAACTTCGATACCAGGCTCTTCAGTTCCGTATAAAACGAGAACGCTTCATTCACTGCAAAATACTTGCGCCCGCGGCGGGAGCGTTCCAGTACCAATTTCATTTTTGCCAATCGCACCAACTCTCGAGAAGTTTCCATTCTCGATATCAGAGTCTTATCAGAAACTTCGGAGGAGCTAAATTCTGCTCCGGGATTGAGTAAGAAAAAGCGAATGAGCCGAGCGCGGGCTTTCGATCCAAACAGCGTATCAAAGAGGGCGAGTGACATACGATACAGACATTAACCCGAAATAAATCGAACAAACCATTTCATTGGAAGTATAAGAAAAAAGCAGGAAAAAGTCAAAAAGACCTTTTTTCTCTCTACCAAAGGAAAAAGCTCTGGAATAAGAGTCCTGATATGGTATACTATAGGCGTATGTCAGAAAGAAAAAATCAGGAGAAAATCAAACCGCTGCCGGAATTGGAAAAAGTGGTCACGGAAATTCTTGTGGCGAATGGACGTTCGGTAGAGCCATTCATCAGAACCTTCAGCGCTACCGGCGAAAACGTTTCCAAAGTAAACCTCGGGACGCTTCTTGGTGTTTTTGAAGTTGACGAAAAAAGCGATGACTCCGCCTATATCGTGAACTTTCTGGCCTCTGTGGCCAAGAAGGAATACTTTAGTAATCCGAGACGCGGAGCTGTCGAAAGTTTCGAAGCCGCCCTCCACAAAATAAACCTGGCCTTAGCCGAACTCGTAAAACACGGCAACGTCACTTGGCTGGGAAAATTCCATGGTGCACTTGGGGTGCTCGAGAAAAATCATCTTCATTTTTCTGTTACTGGAAAAGCTCAGATTCTCTTACTCCGCAATAGCGCTTTAGCCGATATCAGCGAAGGCTTGGCCTCGCCGGAGTCTCATATTCATCCCATTAAAACGTTCGTCGAGGTATCCAGCGGGAAATTAAAAGCAGATGACCAGGTGCTCTTCAGCTCACCAGAACTGTTTGCTCTCTTCTCCCTTGAGGACCTTGAGAAAAGCGTACAACGAATAGGAAAAAATCGCTTCCCACAGTTTTTGAAGACAGCGCTCATCAACGAGCTAGATATGTCCGGAACACTGGTCATTGATCTGAAAGAAAGCACTGGAAAAGCACCAGCAAAAGCCTCAAAAAACACTGACTCAGACGATACACCGGCCACTAACAACGTCTTTAGCCAGTCAGCCTTTTTTTCCAAATCACAAGCTGAGGTCCTCTCTCCTCAAACAGTGGCGCCAATCGCGCCACCAGAAGAGACCCTCTCGCAAGAATATACCGATTCGAAGACCGGTCATATCTACGTCCAAGGCGACACTCCCCAGACGGCTGGCAAACACCCCTTCTTTGAACATTTTCATCTCGCACTCCTCGAAACGAGCCATTCTCTAGGGATATTTTTTGCCTCCCAAGGAAAACACCTTCGGAAAATAAGGAAACAAAGTAGTCTCGCTCTGACGGCCATCGCCCAAGAAGGAGGCGTCGCCATCAAGAGGACACTACGGGCCCTGCGCCGCAATTGGCGCCGCAGTCTGATAGCCTTACAAAAAAAAGAGGCTCCTCAAGTAACCGAATCGAGGCGTGATATCTTTGAACCAACTAAGCAGCCTGTCTCACAACCGGCAAGAACGGTTGATGTGTTGCTTCCGGATTTTTCTTCAGAGGAAGTTCTCTCTCCTGTCTCTCCTGAAACGCCTCCCGCAGTCACTGAGGAACCCTCTATCGAAAGAACGGAAGAAGTCCCAGCCTTTATCAAAGAAAAGATTGCACTTTTCTATCGAAGAAAGGCTCCGGCAATACCAGAAATGACCGATAAAAAGAATCTTTTGGCGGCAAAGGTACTTGCTTCCCTCAAAATTCTGTCCGCTCGATGGTGGAAAATCGCTCAACAAAAAGGGAATACTCTCACCAAATGGTTAGTTACCCTCTGGCGGTTTATACTCGAGAGCTTCTCCGCATTTGTTACCAACATAAGCCTCTTCTACCGAGAACTTCTCCCACTCCACAAAAAAATTGTGCTGGGCGGAATATTCCTCGCTTGCTCAGCGTTGGCCGTAACAGTCTTTTTCCTCCGCCAACCAAAAAATCCAGAAAATGCCGCTCCCACAACACCGCCAACAGAACAAGCGGCGGCCGTTCTGTCACTCGCCGATGAAAACAATGCTCATCTGATTGGAATCCCCATTCATATCGCCACCGCAACGGAAAAAATTGTCGTCCCACTCATTTTGACCGACACCCCCTACCTCGTCACCACGCACGCAGTCGTTGAGGCCACAGAAAACAAAACATACCCACTCCCAGAAGGAGAAAGCGCTCGGTACGCGACAGCCATGGATGACCTGCGCCTTGTCTTTGTATATACGGAAAATAGACGCCTCTTTGCCTGGAGCCCTATCAGTCATACCTTTGTCGAAAACACTCTGGCTTTACCGGAAGGGGTCACAGTGACCAGTATCGGCACCTATCTCACCTATCTCTACGTGCTCGATAGCGCTACGAATCAGATCTATCGCTTCCCACGGGCCGTAGGCGGCTTTGGAGCAAGCGTACTCTGGCTCCGGGACACCGTGGCTATCGAAGACACAACACAGATGGCCGTCAATGAAACTATTTTCCTGGCCCCAACCACATCGCTCATCCGGGGATTCTTTCGTGGTCGGCTGACCGTAACCCTCCAAGACCCGAAGACCCCACTGGCACTCACGCTGCTCTATACCCATTCAAGACTGGCCAACGTCTATGCTCTCGACCGAGAAAACAAACGCGTCCTGGTCTGGAATCAAGATGGCCGACTACTCAATCAATATTTTCATGAGAAAATAGGAGAAGCCACTGCCCTCACTGTCAATGAAAAAAACAACGAACTCTTTCTCGCGACTGACAACGAACTTCTTTCTTTTAAAATGAACCCCTAGTTCCTCTCTGTTCTGCTCACGTCAATGCTTTTCTCCTGAGTGCTCATATAAATAAAAAGTGGCTTTAAAAAGCCACTTTTTTTATTATTCCCTTTTTTGAGTTTTTCCTCTACACTGCCACTTTTTCGGCCAGCTGCATACGGGTCATAATTTCCCGATTGACGATAGTGGCATCACGTCCGTAACGCAAGCGCGAAAGTTCCTTGAGAGCATTGGCCACCTCTTGATCGCCGTGAGTCGGTGGATATGTCTTCATATTGAACGGCTTGGTCAGTTCGTTGTTCATAAGTAAACGGACGAAACAGTGATAGTTATCAACATTGACCAGGTCATTGGCGGTAAAAACGGGAGAGAACTGCTTCTCCAAAAATTCCGCATCTTCCGGACCAACCCGGAAAGAAGTGAGAGAGCCGACGTTTCCGAAAACCGCTTTGGAAATCTCCTCCTTAAGTTGTCCGATGAACTGATGGGCCAAAATAAGCACCAACCGATACTTACGCGCCTCCGAAAGAATCTGGGCAATCGACGTGGTGGTGACGTTCTGGAATTCATCGAGATAGAGGTAGAAGTCTCGTCGCTCTTCCTCGGGTATATCCACCCGCGACAAGCCGGCCATAAGAATTTTCCCCACAATAACCATCCCCAAAAGACGCGCGTTGATTTCCCCAATTTTCCCTTTGGAAAGATTGATAAGTAAGATCTTGCCACTATCCATAATCTCACGAAAATTGAGCGTGCTTTTCTGCTGCGCAATAATCGGACGCATCATATCATTGGAAATGAACGTGGTAAGCTTGGATGTGATGTAGGGCACCATATTGGCCAGCGCCGCCTCTCCGCCCGCCTTCTCCGCCTCCTTCAACCAGAAATCACGTACAATTGGATTGGTACATTTGGAAAGCTTGTACCGGCGGAATTCCTCATCAGCCAATACTTTCGGAATTTCCATCAGGGTGGAGCCGCTCTCCGGATGCTCCATGATAAGGAGCATAGCATTGCGCATGTACTGTTCGAACATTGGACCCCCCGTCGCCTTCATATCATAGAGCTGATCGAAGATGCCAATCATTTCATTAATCACGAATGTCTTTTGTTCCGGATGGGCTGGGTCGTATTCGAGCATGTTGATGCCAATTGGCCGAGCAATATCAGCCGGGTCAAAGACAATGACATCCTCTGCCCGTTCTTTAGGAATAGCCGTCAGAATGTCTTCGATGGCGTCGCCATGAGGATCAATAAAACAGAAGCCTTTCCCTTCTTTGGCATCTTTCTTGGCCATTTCCTGTAAATAGTTGGACTTTCCGACGCCCGTCTGTCCGACCACATACATGTGGCGGCGACGATCATTATCAGTAATACGAATCTCACTTTTGACCC
>JBBQYU010000041.1:0-6040 GCA_038208355.1 Candidatus Moraniibacteriota bacterium | reverse complement strand
GTGATGTGTTGCTCTTGGTGCTCTTGGCCGTATTGACGGCGGCTGCCTTGGCCCCAGCTATCACCAAGCTGGAGAAACATGGCGTGTCCCGTACTCTGGCGGTGATCCTTTCGTACGCGGTACTCTTTTTCTCCGGCGTTTTACTTCTAGCAGTATTTATCCCGCTTTTTTTCTCAGAAATAAAAGAATTTCTTCATAATTGGCCGGAATATACCAAACGCCTCGATAGTTTCATGAGCGGTATCGAGACCTATGCCACTACCGTTGGTTTCGACTTCAATAAGGACCAGTTTTCGCAGAATATTGAAAACAATATTGCCCAGTGGTTCTCGCAGATTTTTTCCACTACTATCAATCTCTTCCAGAGTTTCATTCACTTCATCGGTTATTTCTTCTTAGCTCTGTATCTTTCTTTGGAGGAGCGCGGCATCGAAAACTTTTTCTTGCTCATGACTCCCAAGCACTATCACGCTCAGGCGCTGTCTATCGCTCGACGTATGCAGACCAAGGTCAGCCAGTGGCTGTTCGGGCAGATGCTCCTCATGGTCATCGCCTTTGTGATTTATTACATCGGACTTTCTCTTTTGCAGGTGCCGTACGCTCTGGCCATTGCGTTGTTTGGGGGATTGATGGAAGTGTTGCCCTATGTGGGACCTGTTTTGGCCGCGGTGCCGGCTATTATCATTGGGCTGCTTTCGTCGCCCGTCCTGGGATTGTCGGCGTTTGCGTTCTATATCGTAGCCCATCAGGCCGAGGCGCACATCATCGCTCCTCAGGTCATGAAGCATTCGGCTGGCCTCAATCCCGTGGCCCTGATTATCGCTATTCTTGTGGGATTGGAATTGGGCGGACCGCTGGGGATTATCCTGGCTGTCCCTATCACCATGATTCTCTCGGTTTTTGTAGAAGATTTGTTTGAAAAGAAAAGCACTGAAAAATAAGACCTATGGCAGAAGAAAACACTGGGACGCTCTATATCGTGGCTACGCCGATTGGTAATTTAGGCGACATCACCTTGCGCGCCCTGGAAACTTTGAAGTTTGTTGATGTAGTGCTTTCGGAAGACACCCGCGTCACTGGCAACCTGCTTCGTCATTTCGAAATCAAAAAGCCATTGGTGTCGTTTCATGAACACACGGAAGCACATAAAGCGGAGCAGTTGATTGGCCGGATGAAGGCCGGGGAAAACATGGCCTTGGTGACGGACGCTGGGACGCCGGGTATTTCTGACCCAGGCAATGTCTTGGTGGCGTTGGCCGCACAGGGAGGTATCAGGATCATACCGATTCCGGGGGCCTCGGCCCTGGGAGCCATCGTTAGCGTAGCCGGTATCGATATGCAGGAGTTTGTGTTCAAGGGTTTTCCTCCTCACAAAAAAGGGCGAGAAACTTTTTTCAGAACCGTGGGGGAAAGCGCTATCCCGGTGGTTTACTACGAATCACCACACCGAGTATTGAAAAATCTGGAGTTGCTCATGACTTTGGCACCGGAAAAAACACTGGTGCTGGGACGCGAACTGACCAAAATCTTTGAAGAAGTCGTGCGGGGGTCAGTGGGAGAAATCAAAGTATATCTGGAAACCAAGACTGGCAAGATGAAAGGGGAGTTTACGATTATAGCGTATAATGAAAAGGAGAAGAAAGAGCACACAGAAGAATAAAAAAGTTCTGTAAAAAGTTTTTGAGCCCGACATCGTGATAGATATCGGGCTCAGGGCTGTAGGGCTTCGGCTATTTGCCGAAGAGGAAGTTGCTCCAGTGGGCGCTGGCGAATGTGCACTCTTGGAAGTGTGCACATTCAAACGACGCAAACGTGTAGAGCATGACCAGTGTGGCGGTCATGATCCCCCAGGAGGCTATTCGAATGGCCTTCGGTGACCAGGGGGTGAAGAGTATCATCACTAGCCAGGTGAGAACCGCACACAGCACGATGGCGAGGGTCAGCACGATGGCTGTGGAGAGGTCGAGGAAGAACATGAACCCGAGCTGTTCCTCTTTGCCCTTTTGGGGCTTTGGAGGGCGAGGGGTTGTAATTCGTTTCCACAACGGACTGAACGTTTTCATTGCTTATCTCCTTTTCTATCTCCAGGGGAGTTGTTGTAAGAACAAAAAAACAGTAATTCACTGTTTTATCAATTATACATCATAAATAAGATTTTGTCAACCCACGTTACATATCCGGAACAAGCTGCTATAGTGGCTAATATAAGCCGAGAGGCGACTGGTGTATTCCTATTTTTCTTACTACCAAGTTTTTAATAAGATAGATTATTAGCATCAACTTTCTATGTCAGAAAAGAGCACCAAAAAGCCATTTTTTATTACCACACCTATTTACTATGTGAATGGGTGGCCCCATATCGGTCATGCTTACACCACGGTGGCGGCGGACTGTTTGGCGCGCTTCAAGCGTTTGCAGGGGGAAGAAGTGTTTTTTTCGGTGGGCACCGATGAACACGGGGCGAAGATTGCGGAGAAGGCTGCCCAGGAAGGCAAAGAAGTAGCGGTTTTTGTGGATGAGATGGCCGGAGAGTTTCAGAAATTATGGCAGGCGCTCCATATTGATTATACAAAATTTATCCGCACGACCGATGTCAGTCACAAGCAGGCGGTGCAAAAAGTGTTGCAGGAACTTTTTGAGAGTGGAGTTTTGTACCAAGGATTCTATGAGGGGTTGTACTGTGTCGGTTGCGAGCAGTTCAAAACCGCCGATGATTTGAAAGATGGCAAGTGCCCGGACCATAATAAAGAGCCGGAACTGATGAAAGAGGAGACCTACCTCATGAAGATGACGGTGCTGCAAGCCGAACTCATTCGACGAATCGAGTCTGACGAACTGCGCGTGGCCCCACAGAAGTACAAGACGGAAATTCTTTCTTTTCTCAAGGGCGAAACCCTACAAGACATTTCGATTTCCCGTAAGAATGTAAAGTGGGGGATTCCCTTGCCCTTTGATGCCAGTCATACGACGTATGTCTGGGTGGATGCCTTTTTGAACTATTTGACGGTCTTGGGCTGGGATGGCGATAAAATGCACGTGCCGAATGAATGGCCGGCCGACATCCAGTTTATTGGCAAAGATATCTTGCGTGTGCACGCTACTATTTGGCCGGTCATCCTGATGCATCTGGGTATACCGACGCAGAAACTGCTCTTTACTCATGGTCACATTCTTTCGGGGGGCAAGAAAATGAGTAAGACACTCGGCAACGTTATCGCTATCGATGAGATGCTTTCGCGTTTCGGAGTGGATGGGACCCGCTATCTCCTCATGAGCGCTGGGACGTTTGGAGAAGATGTTGATTTGACCGTAGAGCGCATGACGGAAAAATACAATGCTGACCTGGCCAATGGATTGGGTAATCTCATTTCTCGAGTGATGAAGCTTTCGGAAAAGTTGGTCGCGCGGAAAGAGCCGCTCGCCTCGGGACCGGAGGTTTTGGGGGAGATGTCCGGGCTCATGGATGAATGCCGGATAGCTGATGTGTTGCGTGGTATCTGGGATAAGATTGATGTGGCGAACAAGTACATTGATGAAACCAAACCCTGGGAACTGGTCAAGAATGATGAGCAGAAATTTACCGAGGTGTTGGAAAACTTACTGGGGGATTTGGCAACCATCGCGACACTCCTTGCTCCGTTTTTGCCGGAAACGGCCGAGAAGATACACACCGCCCTCAAAACTGGTGTTGTGGAGCCGCTCTTTCAGCGAATAAAATAGGTATGCAAGATATTCATACTCACCTCTATTGGCAGAGTTACGATGCGGATCGGGATGCCGTGGTGGCCCGGGCCCGGGCGGCCGGGGTGCAGGAAATGCTGGTTATCGGCTGTAGCGTTGAAGAGAGCAAGCAAGCTATCGCGGCAGCGGAACGGTACCCGGATATGTACGCAGCAGTGGGGATACATCCCCACGAGATGAATTATCTCGTGGAAAATCCAAATACCAAAATCCAAATACCAAACAAAACACAAAACTCAAAGGACCAAATAAACAAATGGGTTGGGGCATTGAGGGGGCTGGCGAAGAATAAAAAAGTGATTGCTATTGGTGAGTGTGGGTTGGATTACTATTCTCATGACCAAATGAAGATCATTACTGATGAGCAGAAAATGTTTCAGAAAGAAGGATTCTTGGCGCAGATAGCACTGGCACAAGAGTTGCATCTTCCGATGATTCTCCACTGTCGTCCGTCCGTGGGCAGTCAGGATGCTTACGAGGACCTGTTTGCAATCTTGCAGCATCATTTAGCGCTTACCCCTCATCTTGTATCGGTCCTTATCCTCCATTGTTACATGGGCGATACCGAAGTGACTGAGAAGTTTCTTACCCTGCCTCAGGTATATTTTTCTTTTACTGGTACTATCACTTATCCGGTTAAAAAGACGTTGGTGGGGGGTAAAGATGATTTGAGTGAGACGGTGAAACTGATACCACGGGAGCGTTTTTTTGTGGAAACGGATTGCCCCTTTCTCACGCCGCAGTCTAAGCGTGGCGAGCGCAATGAACCGAGTCTGGTGACCGAAGTGGCCGCGCGGGTAGCGATGCTCCAGGGAGTTACTGAACGGGAAATAGAAAAAGCGACGGCAGAGAATTTTCAAAAAGTGTTTTTTGAAGAGACAACAAAGCGTGTATAATACCAAGTACATAATATAGTAATGACAATTTTATGGAGGGATTTAGCTCAACCGAAAGATCGGAAGCGAGGAGCGGTGAGCATGTGTGGCGGGATTCTCATGACGCCGGGGAAGGCGTAGAGGGGGATGAGAATTTGGAACAAGAAAAAATGGCCGCTAAGCAGCGGATGGAGAGCGATATTGCCCGCTTGTGGGAAAGTATCGAAGTCAGTCGGGTAGAGCAAGAAAGTTTTATAGCCCAAGTGGATGATTTGGAGGCCAAAATCAGTATGGATGAGGGGATGGACCCTCGGGCGACCGCGTCGCGTATTGGAGCCCTGAAAGACTTTAAACATCTGAGGAACGAAGTGGCCATTCGTCTAGAGCGGGACCATAGGACTCTTAAGGAGTTGGAGGCTCAGTATCAGACAGTCTTTGGCGCTCCTTTTGTGCAGTAATCATTTTTGTTGACGTTTTTTCTTTTCGGACGTACAATGGAAGCGCTTAAAAAAGGAGGGAAAACCTTCTTTTTGCGTATTGAAAGATACATGTATGGAAATATCTATTGCTGCTGAAAGACTTTTTAGTGTGGGAAGTTTCTCGGTGACCAATGCTTTTTTGATTGGTGTGTTGGTAAGCACGCTGCTTATTTTTATCATTACCAGAGTCACTCGGCGACCAGACTTGGTGC
Source organism: Candidatus Moraniibacteriota bacterium (assembly GCA_038208355.1). GTDB lineage: Bacteria > Patescibacteriota > Minisyncoccia > Moranbacterales > UBA1568 > UBA1568. The sequence goes on along the minus strand of JBBQYU010000041.1, from coordinate 733 downwards.
CGCGCGGTTTACAGGGAGTGATTGAGGTTATTTTTGAAGCGCTCTTGGATTTGGTAGAGAGTGTGACTCAGGATAAGAAGCAAGCTAAGCAATTTTTCCCTATTGTCGCCACTATTTTTTTGTTTGTTTTGGTGGCCAACTGGTCCGGGCTTTTGCCGGGACTGGGTACAGTGGGTGTATTGCATGAAGGAGCCGAAGGCCATGCCACTATTATTCCGTTTTTGCGCAGCACCTCAGCCGACCTCAATTTCACCATTGCGCTCTCACTCATGACGGTGTTGACAATACAATTCACCGGAATTGCCGCTCTGGGGATTGTCAAATACGGGAAGAAATTTTTGGTCAGTCCGTTTCACAAACCCTACGTCATCGGCACGGTCGTTGGTATTCTGGAATTGGTGAGCGAGCTGGGAAAAATCATTTCCTTTACCTTTCGTCTCTTCGGCAATGTCTTTGCCGGCGAAGTATTGCTCCTGGTTATGCTCCATTTGGTGCCCTATTTCTTGCCGCTGCCTTTCATGTTCCTCGAGATATTTGTGGGCTTTATTCAGGCGGTGGTGTTTGCTATGCTGACTCTCGTATTCCTGAAAATGGCTACTCTCGAAGCAGAACATTAGAAAGAAGTGGACAGATATGGGAAAAGGCTCTACAATAGGTTAATGTGTAATTCAATAAGTCATTTTTAACGTTCAATCATATGGACATCGAAGCAGCAAGACTAATCGGAGCAGCC
>JBBQYU010000040.1:0-6428 GCA_038208355.1 Candidatus Moraniibacteriota bacterium | reverse complement strand
GGGAGGGAAGAATTATCCGCAGTCAAAACAGGCGTCCTCATACACAGCGCTTCCAACACTGGCAACCCGAAACCTTCATAACGAGAAGGATAGACGAAAAACAAGGCATGAGCATAGAGGGCTGGCAAATTTTCTTCCGGCACGAAATCAAGCAACCGCACCGTATCTTCCAAATGTAAATCGTGGACCAGTTTCACAACATCCGTAGCCAAAGGATTCTGGCGGGAATGAATTTTGCCAGAAATGACTAACTGCGGAAGCTGCCGACGAGGAGACTGGGTATATGTATGGACGAGCGAAGCATAAGCCAAAAGCAATGATTCTGTATTTTTTCTCACTTCCAGTCCGCCCCCATGATAGATGTAGCCTGCCGTCAGTTCATACTTCTTCAAAACCCGCGCACTTGTTTCCGATGAAAGTGTTTGCCTGAAAATCGGGGCCACCGCCGGGTAGGCTACGGTAATGTGCTCCGCGGGCACGCCCAATTCAATAAGGTCGTTTTTGGTCGCCTGAGAAACCGTGACAATACTGGTCGCCCGACGAATTCCCTCCTCCACCCCACGCCAAGCATATCGCTGGCGCCAATTGCCACGATAGACAGGAAAGAGCGTAGGGATGATGTCGTGCACCACCATGAGATGCTTCATCTTTTTAGGAAGTACCGTACCCGCTTGGTACAAACTGATAAAAACATCACACTGGTCCTTTGACGCCTCCCTGGCCACCCGTCTTTCCCAGAGTATCTTGCGCGCCACATCATCTCGCTTCCACCAGGGCAAAAAAGGCCGGAGATGGAAGTTTCCCGGCAAAACGAAATCCAACGTGGGTTCTTCTTCACAGTACAGAAAAAAATCTACCTGTTCCTTATCTGGAAATCGAAAATGAGAAATCGAAAATTCTGCTAATTTCCTTAAAAAATTAACAGAGACCTGGCCAATGCCTGTGCCAGGCTTCCTCAGAAATGACGCATTGATACCGATACGCATACTGTCATTGTAACAGATTCCTCTAAAGAAAAAAGCCTCGAAACATCGGGGCTCACTTCTTTATTTTTGATGAGTCGCCAGCTTCAGCTCGGCCAATACGCGTTGCATTTCTGTCACCAACGGGTGTTCCAGCCTGGTACTGATAACTCGCGCAGCCTCCTCATAAAACCAAACTATCTGCTCCGCCTTCCGCTCGAATCTCTCCCAAACGGCATCTCCATGAAGACGATGTTCATCCAAAGCGGAACGCATGTTATGAATTTTGTCGGCCGTCGCAACCAAAAGAGCCTCCTCACTGTCATCTGCCAGATTGGCCAGATATTTTTCTTTGCGCTGCCGCCAGCCCTCGCTTCGGAGGCTGTGGTCCTCTTTTTCAGCCTGGGTAAAATCTTCCGTCACTTCTTTCACAATCAAAAGGACACGCGCTCCGAACTCGGAGAGTAATTGCTCTTCGGTGTATTCGGGAACATCTTCCAGTACATCGTGCAACAGTCCAGCGATAATGACATCCTCATCATCGACGTAGTGCGCCAAAAGAAAGGCCACCGCATAGGGATGGACGATATAGGGCACTCCGCTTATTTTTCGTCGTTGCGGTGCATGGAGTACGGTCGCCCGCACGATAGCCGCCTCGATTCTTTCCGTCAGAAACATAGTGTGTCACTTCCTCCCCATTGTACACCCGCCCTCTGAAGAAAGCCAAAAAAAGGGATTTTTCCTTGCAGGAGTAACAATTATTCCGTATACTAAAGCAGTATATAACCTAAACATTTTACCCTATGGCGGTGGCATCAAAAAAGACAAGAACGAAGACGGTAGCGGTGATTGGCCTCGGTTATGTCGGACTTCCTCTGGCTGTCCGCTCGAGCGAACGGGGGTACAAAGTTATCGGCTTTGATACCAATGAGGAAAAGATTGCTCTCCTCAAAAAAAGAGTCAGTCCCATCGAAGACACTTTTCTGGAAGAAAATATCACCCGCTTTCCCTTCGAAGCCACCAGCGACCCCAAAAAACTCAAAGGGGCCGATATTATTCTAGTCTGCGTTCCCACCCCGGTTGACGAATCTTTTTACCCCGATTTGGAACCAGTTATCTCAGCGATCAAACTCATCGCCAAATATGTTAAAAAGGGAGCCTTGGTGGTACTGGAATCGACAGTCAATCCCGGTGTGAGCGAAGAAGTCGTTCGCCCGATATTTGAACAGGCCGGTTTCACAATAGGCAGAGACCTCTACCTAGCGCACTGTCCCGAGCGCATCAATCCCGGTGACAAAAAATGGAACGTCACCAATATTCCGCGCGTCGTCGGCTCCTTCGACCAGACGGGCCTGACGCTAGCATATGACTTCTACCACTCTATCGTTGATGGCGAGATTCGCAAGATGAAGTCTATCCGCGAAGCTGAGGCCGTCAAGATTGTGGAAAATTCTTTCCGCGATGTCAATATCGCCTTCGTCAATGAACTGGCCCGCTCTTTCGATGTTTTGAATATTGACGTCAAGGATGTTATTGAAGGGGCCGCTACCAAACCTTTCGCTTTCATGGCCCACTACCCTTCCTGCGGCGTCGGCGGACACTGTATTCCTGTTGATCCCTACTATTTAATCGAACGAGCCAAACAATCCGGCTTTGATCACAAGTTCCTCAAAATCGCCCGGGAAATCAATAATGCTATGCCAGCCTACACGGTAGAGTTGCTTCAGGATGCTTTAAACCAAGTCAAAATGCCTATCAACGGCACCGCCGTGGGTGTCTTGGGTCTCTCCTACAAAGCCAATATCGACGATATCCGCGAATCGCCCGCTTTCAAGGTGATCAATCACCTCAAAAAACATCAAGCAAAAGTCGAGACCTTCGATCCTCATGTGAAAAAGCAATCCAGCATGAAATCACTCGACGCCCTCCTGAAAAAATCTGAAGCCCTCGTCTTAGTCACGGACCACCGGGAGTTCAAAGAAGCGCTCACTCCCGCTCTCCTCAAAAAACACGGCATCAAAGTCATCATCGATGGCAAGAACTGTCTCGACAAAGTAGCCTTTACCAAAGCGGGCATCATCTACAAGGGTATCGGCCGTTAACACCAAAAAGTTATGATTTTTTCTCTCTTCAGGCTGGCTATCTGGCTCACCGGCGCGGCTGTCATTGGATACTTTGTTATGCAACATTTCGGCTACGAGGTTAATTGGCGCTACTACGATGAACGGAAAATCGTCTGCCAAGAAAAGCTACAACAATGCCAAAAAGATATCATCAAAACCGGCCTTCAAGGAGCGCGAGAGACCTGCAACTTCCAATGTGTCGACCCGTCCATTCTAATCCGAAAAAAATAAACGAAAACTATGAAACATAAGCTTACAATTTCTTATCTCGCATCGAACCTGAGCACCGTTATCGGTCTCGTCCTCATATGGCGCGGAATCTGGCATATCCTTGACGCCGTGGACATGTATTTGCTCTCCGGCGACACGCTCATCACCGCAGCAGGCGGTATTGTGCTCGGACTACTCATCCTCTATCTCCCCGACAAGGATCTCAAAGAAATTCAGAAGCTTTAATCTTAATGATTGACATTATGCGTCTCATAATCAATATCCCCGCCTACAACGAAGAAGACAAAATCGGCCAAACCATCAAACGCATCCCGCGTTCCTTCCCCGGCATCGATGAAGTACTGATACAGGTAATTGATGATGGCTCGACCGATGGAACAGCGACCGCCGCCAAAGCTGCCGGTGCTGAATTCGTCATTTCCCACGGAGTAAACCGCAAGTTAGGAGTCATGTTTGCCAGCGCTACTGAAAATGCCCTACGAGAAGGTGCTGACATCATGGTCAATATTGACGCCGACGGCCAGTTTGACCCATTAGAAATTCCCAAACTCATTAACCCCATTCTCCAGCACCAAGCCGACATGGTCATCGGCGACCGCTTCTCAGAAGATTCCGCCAAAAATATCCCCTGGATTAAGGATTTTTTCAACCGTCTTGGAGCATCATTGGTCGGTTCTTTCCTCAATGTCAAAACCCATGACCTCACCTGTGGTTTCCGCGCCCACAGCCGCGAAACACTGCTCCGCCTCAATAACCCGACTGGTTTCACCTATACACAAGAAACCATCATCGATGCCATCGGCAAAAACCTAAGGCTCACCTGGGTACCGGTGCAGGTGACCTATTTTGCCGATCGCAAATCCAAAATCGTCAAAAGTGTTTACAGCTTCGTCAACAACAGCGCTCGTATCATCGTCAAAGCCATCCGCGATGTCCGTCCGATGAAATTTTTTGGCGTTCCTGGTATGTTTCTCATCACTATCGCCATTTTAGTATTTATTGGTTTTCTCTTTTTCTATTTTCAGGATTTCAAAATTTCTCCCTATCGTAATTACCTACTTTTCTCAGCCATTACTTTTCTTATTGGTCTCCAGTTCGTAGTTTTCGCGCTCATTGCCGACATGATCAAGGGCAGCCGCAAGCTGACCGAGGATTTGATGTACCTCATGAAAAAAGAGCAATACAAAAAATAGCAGGCAATAAACAGCCAAGTTAATTGCTGACTTCTTGAGTGATTTATGAAAATTCTTTTTATTTCCCGAGCCTATCCGCCAATCACTGGTGGCATCGAAAACCAAAATTACGCGCTTTCCCTCTGGCTCAACAAATACACGCCAACCACGACCATCGCCAACCGCTTTGGAAAGAAGGCCCTGCCATTTTTCTTTCCCTACGCTACGCTGCGCACTCTCTGGACGGCCCACACCTACGATGTTGTGCTCCTTGGTGACGGAGTACTCGCTCTCGTCGGGGTCGTCGTCAAGTTTTTTTATCCACGCAAAAAAATAATTTCCGTCGTTCATGGACTGGACCTGACCTATCCGAACGCCTTCTATCAAAAATGGTGGATTGAACACTTCATACCACGATTGGACGGACTGATTGCTGTCAGCGAGGAAACAAAAAAACGCGCCGTAGAAAAAGGTCTTAACCCAGACCGGGTCATCGTTATCCCCAATGGCGTCGATGTCGATGCTTTTGCCACAGCCTACTCTCAAGCATCACTCCAAGCTCTACTGGGCCGCCAATCACTCGATGGAAAAAGCATCATCCTAACAGCCGGCCGCCTCGTCAAACGCAAAGGTGTCGCCTGGTTTATCCGCACTGTACTACCAAAGCTTCCTGAAAACGTCCTCTATCTCGTGGCCGGAACCGGTCCGGAAGAAGCGAACATCAAAAAAGCTATCGAGGAGACATCTACCCAAAACCGAGTCAAACTCTTAGGCTGGGTCAACGATGAAAGCAAAGACATTCTGCTCCACACCGCTGATATTTTTGTGCAACCCAATATTCGGGTCGAGGGAGACATGGAGGGTTTCGGTATTTCTGTCATCGAGGCCACGGCCTGCGAACGGCCCGTTGTAGCGTCCGATCTGGAAGGACTGAAGGATGCTATCCGACAAAATGAAAACGGTATTCTCGTACCGACCGAAGATGCCGAGGCTTTTACCAAGGAACTCCTCGCGCTCTTAAGCGATCCGTCAACACGCCGAGCACTCGGGGAAAAAGCCGCTCGCTATACCAGAGAGCACTTCCACTGGGAAACTATCGCCAAGCGTTACATAAGTGTATTAGAAACTTTCATAAAAAACTGATATGGGCGTATTACTCACAACTGTTCTCTTTCTCTTCACGACTGGCTTACTCTTCTTCGCTCCCGGGTACTTGATCGTCCGCTTTTTTTTCAAAACCCCAAAACGCTTTCATGCCATTGAAACCCTCCTCTACTCTTTTGCCTTAAGTATCGGCCTTCTTGATTTTCTCATGATTCTCCTGGGAAAGACTGGCATTCTTTTCACCAGAACCTCACTCATCTTGGGTCTTGCAGGAATCCTGCTGTTCCTCGCGCTGGCATCTATTTTATGGCGACGCTTATCCAAACACCCAGCAGAGGACACTTCTAGGGCGACAGAAACAACACTTCATTTCACCAAACACCAAACGCGCCTCTTCCTCCTGCTCTTACTGCTCACCTTCGGCATCAAAACCATCTACCTTTCCCATACCGTTCTCCCGACCGCTACCGACCTTGGGCACCACATGTACTGGTCCAAACTTATTGCTGAAACCGGAAAACTCCCCTTCTACGGCAAACAAGAAATTACCACCACGAGTACCGGTACCCACGAACTTTCTTCCGACCCACAGCCCATCGCCGACTTCATTATCGGCGAACACTTGCCATTCGCGGCCCAAAACATCATATCGCATATCGACTTTCTTTCCGCCTTCCCGGTCACCCTCCTCTTCCTCATCAATCTTCTCTCCGTCCTCGCGCTCTTTGTCCTCACACTCCGACTGGCTATGAGCATCAAGGGTTCATGGCTCACTGACACCATCTTTACACCGGAAAATATCGCTCTCGGTAGCCTTTTCTTTTTCGGCCCCCTCT
>JBBQYU010000039.1:0-6476 GCA_038208355.1 Candidatus Moraniibacteriota bacterium | reverse complement strand
AAAACGGGTACGTTCCTCGGTAATGTTAGAACCCGCCTGATGAATATTTCCCCCCAATTCCTGGCGCAGTCCCGCCAACATCAAATGCGTTGTCGTGTGGAGCGCTGTTACTTTGGCGCTATGATCGGCCAGTCCGCCTTTGAATTTACCGGCACTGGCGGTACGAGAAAGGTCTTGGTGTTTTTTAAATTCTTCGCGAAACGAGGCCTCATCAATGACTACTCCCTCTTCTTGGGCCAGCTCTTGGGTCATTTCGAGCGGGAATCCGTAAGTAGAAAAAAGTTCGAAAGCATCTTTGCCCGTGAGAGTACTCTTCCTGGTACGTCGTTCAAATTCTTTCAGCCCTTTGGAGAGCGTAGCGCGAAACTTGGTCTCTTCTCGTTCTAATTCAACAAGAATTTGGTTGGTATTTTTTTTGACCGATTCATACACATCTTCAAACTTTTCGATGTACCGTTTGGCAATCAGGGCTACCACCGGATTTTCATAACCCATCTTGTGAAACTCCCGAATGGCGCGCCGAATCAAGCGACGGAGAACGTATCCTTGGTCGACGTTTTTTGGAACAATCCCATCGGCGATGATGTGAGTGGCGGCACGCAGGTGATCAGCAATGATACGCGCTCCACGCTCCTGATAGTTTTCCGAGCCGACGATACCTCTGATAGCTTCGAGTATCGGAGCAAAAGCATCTGTCTCATAAACGCTTTTGAAACCATTCAAAGTGACAATCGTCCGCTCTAGTCCCATACCAGTATCCACGCAAGGGGTTGGCAGTTTCTCTAAAGTGTTCTCGTCAATACGGTTGTACTGCATGAAGACGTTATTCCAGATTTCCATCCATTGTTTGGGATGAGTCCCTTTGTTCCCCTCAGGCTCCCCTTCCCCCACCCAATAGAAAATCTCGGTGTCAGGACCACAAGGACCAGTCGGACCCGCAGCCCACCAGTTATCTTCCGCCGGCAAGTAGGCTATTTTATTCTCTGGCATGCCAAGCGATTTCCAGATAAGAGCTGATTCCTCATCACGAGGAGTGTTCGCATCTCCTTCAAAAACTGTCACTGATATCATTTTTGGCGCCAGTCCCAGCCACTGTGGATCAGTTAAAAATTCCCATGACCAAGCAATTGATTCTTTTTTGAAATAATCGCCGAGCGACCAGTTTCCTAACATTTCAAAAAAAGTGAGGTGGGTGTCATCGCCGACCTCGTCGATATCGCCAGTACGGACACATTTCTGCACATCAACAAGGCGTTTACCCATTGGGTGCGGTTTGCCCAAAAGATACGGAATCAACGGCTGCATGCCGGCAGTATTAAAGAGCACGGAAGGATCATTCTCAGGGACAAGCGGAGCTGAAGGGATGACAGTGTGCCCTTTTTTCTGAAAAAATTCCAGGTATTTCTGACGGAGATCATTCGTGAGCATACGAGTCTTTCATTTCTTAGTGGAGAAGGTTCATTTTTTTCTTGATCTGAGATATTTCTGTTTCTGATTCGGTAATATCATGCTCGAGCGATTCCATCCCCTTTTCTTTTTCCTGAAGAGTAACACCAAGACGAGCGATGTCGTTCTTGATGCGTCTCATGTCTATGACCATGTCATCACGATGCCTTTTGGCACGGGATACTACGGTTTCCAATGAAAAAAGATCAGCCTCAAGACGTCTTCTTTCTGCCTGCATCGCATGAACCTGGTCATCATCCATAGGAAGATTATTGTTATGAGAGCTTTATTATAGCAGTAGAGAGCCAAAAAAGCAAGACTAGGACGGCTCTTCTTCACCGGGCTCAACAAAAAGGATAACTCGGTTACGAGACTTCGGTACTACCGAAGAGAACCACTGGGGCTTGAAATCAATCTGCACCTTTTTTATTTCCGGATGTTTTTCCAGTATGGCGGAAACTCCAGACTCATCCTGCCCAAGGAATTCATCGATAAGTGAGTCTCTTTCAATAACTGATTCAGAGACAATAGCGGCGTGAATCTTGAGGCGGATGGTCCCATCGTCATAATTGGGGATGGATTCACCATAAGAAAGGGTAATTGAGACCGGACGGAAAGCGATACCACTGATTTTTTCTTCTCCCTGAGTCGTGATTTTTTCTTTGATAGCTTCTTCAGAGAAAATAAAGGCTTTGACGGTGAAATCATCCTGATAATCAAACGACGTAGCTGCCGTGCCCGAGAGCGGAAGTGACATTTTGTTCAGTGGGGTGATCACCATCACTTCTTCTAATATTTTTTCGTTGGGGAGGAGCTCGCTTTTCACCGCATCTAAGTAAGCCGTCTTAGCCTTTTCTTTCGCCTCGCTAGCTGCTTTTTCTAAATCAGTTTTGGATATGACGGACATGCCGCTGCCGCTGGCATCACTCCCGCCACTCATAGCCTTGGTTGATTTTCCGGAAAATTGCGTATACTTTGGTCCACCTTTGAAACCAGGGATAGTAAACGAGGTAGCTGCAATGTTGTAGTTGGTGCCCGTTTCTTCAGCGATGACCGATACTTCCACAACACCCGGCTGACCACTCTTCATACCTGGCACTGTCACGCCATCAATTAAACGGAAAATTTTTCCGTCTGCCGATTCGAAACGCGTAGTGGCGACGAGCGACTGTGCATCAGCGCTGTATTGGTTAGAAACAATGATGGCCCCCCTCGCCTTTTGTGCCGAACCAGGCGCTGTACCGGTGGCCGTGACTGAAAGTGCCACTGGTTCTGTTTTTTCAATGATACGAACAGGGATACTTTTTTCATCCCAAGCGCTACTGCCCTCTGGGCGACCATCAAACTGCAGATCTGTATTGAGCGCTATCCTATGGGGAGTAATATGGATTTCTGCTTTCGGAAGAAAGAGAAAGAGCCCAACCCCGATAAGAGAAAGGAGTGAGACTCCCCCGAGGAAGGAAAGTATGGTACCGATTTTTTTAGGAGAAGTGGGAATTTTCGGAGAACGTTGTTCCGGTTGTGGAGAGGCTTTCTTGGCCGAAATAGACGTCCGATCTCCTTCTCGTTTGTTCGTAAAAAAATTCTTCAATCGCTCATCTCGATTGTCTTGGACTGACGCTTGTTTCACGGGCATTTGATTCGTCGATGATGGCACAAGAGGTTGCGGAGCAGTTGCCAGAGGTGGTTTTTGCGGGGGCACATCTCCCATAAAACGCCGTGAATTCAGACTCGTTTGTTGTGGAGGTGAGGCATTGCGAATCCGCAGAGCCTGAGGTTCATTCTGTAGTGAGAGTACTGGTGTTGAAGTTATCGCCAGTGGTTTGTTTCCTCCAGGAGTATAGAAGTCAGTGCTCCCGATATCCTGTGACCGTAGGAGCATCTCTGATTCTTGAGGCGGTACGACTGCCGCAGCAGCTACCTCTTTTCCCCCTTGAGCGGCGGTAAGCTCGAGGTGTGGAGGACGTTGAGAAAAGTCTTCCAGATAGCTCTCTGTCTCGACGCCAGCCTTCTCAGCGAGTTTCTTTCCGGCATCATCCTGCGTGACTATGATAATCTTCTTTCCGAGTTTGTCTGCCTCTCTTTGGAAGAGGCGTAAGTTGACGATACTCTGCAACACCAAAGCATGCTTCGGAAAGACGAAGAAATTCTCCTGGGAGGAGGATTTACGGAGATGACTGATAATCGAGATGATTTCCTCGTCATTTTCGATGTAGAATGTCTGTGGCATAGGTATGTTTGTTTAATTTTTCTCCATTGATTCCATACTACGACGAAGAATATGGGAAAGCATTTTTTCTTCCTCCACGTGGTCAAGGAGAGCAAGGTGAGCCAAACCGATAGGAGTCATGTCTTGAGGATTATTAAGTTCGCCGGTCATATCAACAATGCGAGTGACGTCTTTTGGTTGGAGAAAGCTGACCTGCGGAGGTTTAGAAAATGGAAGTACTTGAGCCCATTCTTGCGAAAGCAGAGCCTGTTTGATGCCGGGTAATCCAGAGCCACCACCACACAGAAAAATGCGCGATGGGAGAAGGTCTGTCTCGGCGAACTCCAAAAGTGAAAGCTCGACGCCTCCCAACCAGACCCGACAATCATCGGCAAAGAGCGTAGTGATGCGCATCGTGTCATCACTCTTCAGACGATTATTGGCATAATCGATCTTCATCTGTTCTGCCATCTCAAAGCTGAGATGAAATTCTTGTGCCAACCGTTTGGTGAAGGCCCTGCCGCCCAACGCAAACATCTTGGTGCCTTCCAGGCCACCGTTACGGACCACAGCAATATCAGTCGTTCCTCCGCCAATGTCTATGAAAATAGCGCTGAAATCGAGCATATCTTCTACTTCGATGGAACGGGCCACTGCGTAGGGTTCAGCCGCTACCGACAATAAATCAAGATCCAGTTCATCAGCAATAGTCTGTAAGGCCCCTAGGTGAATCATTGGAGCATAGGCATTAAAAACGCTCATAGAGACGTCTCGTCCCTGAAAACTGACTGGGTTGAGCACATGGTATCCGTCTATGCGTACATCGACGATAGCCGCATTGATGAGTTTGACATCGATATCATCCTGTCCGGTTTCCCAGGCCAGTTGCCGTTTGATGCGCTCATAGGCCTTCTCCTGCACTTTCTGGATAATCATTTTGAGCTCTGATATACCGATATGCATCTCTGGATTCACTCGCTCGTAGTGCACGGTCGTGGTCGTTCCTTTGACTAGCTCTCCCGCTATGCCGATAACGCTTTTTTCAATCCGTTTCACGCCGGCCTTTTTCTTGGCGAGGGTAATTGCCTCTCGGGCTGATTCGATAACACCGCTGATATCCGAAACCGCCCCACTTTGCATATTTCCGATTTTCTGAGCGACCCGCCCCACACCGATGATAACACCTCTTTTTTCACCTTTCTCGACGCGAAAAATCAAGGCCTTTACTACCTCGGTACCGATATCAAGAGCAAGAATAAGATCAGAATCTTGCTTCCATGGCAAATGATTGAATAGTCCCATACATGTTTTTCTGCGCTCTCTTTTTGTGTTTTTTTATTATAGCATTTTTCTGCCATAATACCTCTTTAATCAAGACGTTTCGGAATAATGTGCGTGGTTATTGTTTCCAGAGTCTTTTTTTCCAATAGTCCTGCAATAGCCCCGTAGAAACCAACAACACTTCCGCTGTTGGCCATACCGGCCTGGAGTGCTTGAGGGAGTGACTTATTTGCTAGCCAAGAGGCCATAAAACCAGAACCGAAGGCGTCTCCGGCTCCTGTACTGTCCACTACTTCAGTACGGGTATAAATCGGACAGTACCAGTATTCCTTTCCGTCATACCCCCACGAACCGCGCCTACCATCGGTCATACCAATGACCTTGGCTCCCGCCGCGTAAAGCTGTTTCAAAAGGAATACCTCATCGTCGAGTTCGGCATGTGCTGTTTCGGGAAAGGACTTCAGCATGAGCTCGATAGCTTCGTCTTTGTTGAGCAAAAGGAGGTCCGTCTCTTTCATGGCGGCTAACACCTGCTCCGAGTCCTCTTTGATATTATGTTGGCCAGGATTGAAAGCGAGTAAGCAGTTATGTATTTTTTTGGCTTGTAAAATGGCGGTTAGGTTTTCCCTCCAAGGGCCATTAAGGGCACTAACAAAAAGCCACTGCGTGTGTGCTAGGCGATCTGGTCGTACAACGAGCCGTTCGTTCGCATCTCGATTATGAAAAATAGTACGTTCTCCGTTCTGGGTCATCACCACAATAGCAGAAAGGTCTGTCTTAGCTTCCGTGTCATGGGATAAATGTTCGGTTGCCACCCCTTCCGTGCGTAATTCCGCCGCCAGCCACTGCCCCATTTCATCATGACCGACATTACTGTAGCAACTAACACGGTGACCCAGGCGAGCCAGGCCGGAAGAAACATTGGCAGCCACCCCGCCAATAGCCTCAAAACGGTCATCTACCTGATATTTTCCGCCCAATTCGAAGGCGATTTTTCTTTTGGAGGTAATATCTTCCGGTGTTTCGATGATAATGGCTTCATCAGTGGGGAAAAAGACATCCTTGGAAGTCGAACCGATGCAAATAACCTGATAAGATGCTTTTTTGAAAAACATAGAGGTTTTTATTACGCTTTATTGCCCATAGTGTAGATTTCCAGCAGACGGTTGTACTTGGCGATACGTTCACCGCGCGACAAAGAACCACTCTTGATGAATTCTGCACCGGTCCCGACTGCCAGATCAGCGATAAAATCATCGACCGTTTCTCCGGAACGATGCGAGATGACCCACTGTAGGTCGTGTTTTTCTGCCAAACGTATGCAGCTCAGTGTTTCTGAAACACTGCCAATCTGATTTACCTTAATAAGAACGGCGTTGCAAGCATTTTCATCGATAGCTTTTTGAAGACGTTTCACATTGGTGACGAGGAGGTCATCCCCGATGAGCATGAGTTTTTTTTGCCAAGCCGTCGGTTCTCTTTCAATTTTTTCTTTCATGGCGGTCCAACCCTGCCAATCCTCTTCGTGTAGACCGTCCTC
>JBBQYU010000038.1:0-6694 GCA_038208355.1 Candidatus Moraniibacteriota bacterium | reverse complement strand
TCTATCGACACCACGGCGTATTTCTGAATCCACTCCCGATAGACATTGATGAGACTCTCGCGAGTCAGATTGACACCTTCTGGCTTGAGCGTGTACTGATCTTCGGTGGCATCATAGAATGAGTTAGCCGCAACATCGAGGCCGATGAAAATCTCCTCACCCAGACGATACCCGGCCTCTGTGACGGCTGTCCCGATCATTTCTAATGCTTGAGCATGGCTTTCTACCCGGGGAGCGAAACCACCTTCATCGCCGACTGCGGTCGTGAAACCACCCTGCTCCAAAAGTTTTTGCAACGCGTGAAATATTTCACTGCCGGCGCGCAACTGTTCGGGATAGGTTTTGATACCGAACGGGACGATTTTGAATTCTTGCACTGAAAGTCCGGAGTCAGCATGCTTCCCTCCATTGAGAATATTAAACATCGGTACCGGAAAGGGCGCTGAATTTTTCTTTTTTCCGTAGAGTTGAGATATATGTTCGTGAAGCGGCAGGTGAGCCGATACGGCCGCTGCCCGGCAGACAGCCAAAGATACCCCTAAAAGAGCATTAGCACCCAAGCGAGACTTATTCTCCGTACCATCCAACGCAATCATGACATCGTCAATGGCCTGCTGATTCTTGGCCTCCATACCTAAAACAGCCGCCCGGAGTTCGGTGTTGACATTGGTTACCGCCTGCAGGACGCCAGCGCCCCGATAGCGCTTTGGATCGTTATCACGCAATTCAACAGCCTCAAATGCCCCAGTAGACTTACCAGAAGGAACGCCGGCCCGGACGCGCGTACCGTCCTCTAGGGCCACCATGACTTCTACCGTTGGTTCACCGCGTGAATCGAGTATTTCTCGAGCCTGTACTTCAGTAATTTTAGCCATATCTTTTTAGCTTACAGTATTTAGCCGGCAGGTAAACAAGTATTCCCTCTCTCAAAGTTTCTTAAAGTATATCACGCCTCGAGAGCGGACAGACCGGGCAGTTTTTTACCGCTCAGATATTCCAGCATGGCTCCGCCGCCGGAAGAAACAAAACTCACCTTATCAAGGACACCGGCATTTTCCAATACGGCCAGGGATTCTCCGCCTCCGATAACGATGTAGGCAGCACTTTCTAAAAGAGCGTGGAGGATGGCCTTTGTGCCGATATCGTACGGCTTTTCTTCGAATTTCCCCATCGGTCCGTTCCAAATGATAGTTTTGGCTGTTTTGATAATCTTAGTGTAATAGGCAACTGTGCTGGGGCCGATATCGAGCCTCTGATCAGAATCAAAATCTTGCGGCAAAAGCACTTTTTGAGAAAAGGCGATTTTCTGATCGATAGCCTCGTTGGCTACTTTTCCGCCTACCAGGATGCAGTCATAATTTTTTTCTAACGATTGGATGAGTGGCAACTTGGTTTCAATCTTGGCGCCTCCGATAATGGCAATAGCCGGATGTTCCGGCGAAAAGCGTATCTGATCAAGCTCAGTCACTTCTTTCAAAAGCCGGAAACCACCAAAAGACGGCAGAAAATGAGTAATCGCCTCAACTGACGCGTGCGCTCGATGACAGACACTGAAAGCTTCATTGACATACGCATCAAAAGGACGGGCGAGCTGTTGAGCAAAAGCTTCATCATTCGTCTCTTCCTCTTGGTAAAAACGGACATTCTCCAAAAGAAGCACTTCTCCAGGGACAAGAGCTGTCAGCGCGGTTTCCACTTTATCTCCAATGCAATCGCCGACAAAGACCACTTTTTTCCCGAGTGCGCGCTCGACTGCCGGCACCAGTTGAGCAAGGGAGTAGTGGGGGTCAGGCTTTCCTTGTGGGCGACCAAAGTGAGTAAGGAGGGCCACCTTGGCATTATCAAAACCAGTAACTCTATCGACGCTTTTCTTGACGATATCTAGACGAAAATGTTCCTGGATGTTCACCGTATCATTCAATTCGATATTGAAGTCGACGCGCATCAATACTTTCTTCCCGGTGAAATCTTCTTGCTCAATATTTTTCAACATACTTATCGTTTTTAGAGAGCACAAGAAAAAATCTTGTGCCACAGATTATTTCCCCATGCCTAAGATACCAATCATCACCCCGATGAGGGCGGTGAGCGCCGTAAAAATCCAGGCCCGCATAACGATTTTTGGCTCTGGCCAACCCTTGGCCTCGAAATGATGGTGCAGAGGCGCGGCGAGAAAGACCTTCTGTCCAAAGAATCGTTTACTCAAGAGCTGAATAGCCACACTTCCCGATTCGAGGATATAGATGAAAACGATAATAAAAAGCACTATCGTGGAATTAGTGAGAAGTGCCACCACCCCAAGCGTCGTCCCTAGCGACATGGCGCCGGTGTCCCCCATAAAAAAGCGGGCCGGATAGATATTGAACCACAAAAAGGCCATCAGAGCCCCGGCAATGGCGGCACAGAAGGCTGCCAAATCCATCTGATTGTGCATAAAAGAGATAAGTACAAAAGAACTGAAGGCAATGAGCAAGACGCCACCATTGAGACCATCAAGACCATCAGTTTCATTGGAGGAAATAGCAGAAAAAAGAATGACAGCGATGAACAACGGGATATACCAAAGACCGATACTGAAGTCACCAAGAGCCGGAACATGGATTTGATCCCAGCCCAGCTTGGAGTAGAACCACCAAGCCCCAATGCCGGCGATGAGAAAGAGCCACCAGAAACGAAAGGCAAAACGCATACCGCCACCTTTGTTCGTCCCACAATTGCGCACACTCATGTAGTCATCGAACAAACCGAGGACGCCCGCCATGACGAGGGCAGAAAGTGGCAACCAAACCTGGGAACGTTTGAAAAAATCCAGACGAGCAATGAAGTTCGTATTAGTCCATTCGGCGATAAACGGGAAAACATAATGTGAAAGAAGCGCTAACAGGAGTACGGTGACCCATATGATGACTCCACCCATCGTCGGCGTCCCAGCCTTGCTAGCGTGTAACTTATTGACAAAGGTCAGCTGCTCGCCATTGACTGATTTCTCCTTGATGCGGATACCAAATTTATATTTATACAAAAGGTGGGTCCAGAGCGGCGTGAGAGCAAAGGCAATAATAAAAGAAAGTAAACCGGTTGCCAGTACTTTTAAGACGTTGATGATTTGTGGCACATTCTGTATCTGAGCGATTTGGATATCCATACAAGCAAATAATACCAACAAATAATTACCCTCACTACTGCCGCCTCTCTATTCTATACTATTTTTCACCGAAGCAGAACTACTAAAAAAACACTCACTACTTCCAATCGTAGGCATGGAAACTCCAGTCAAACATAGATTGGATACTCTGCCAGCGGGACTGATCGTCGAGTACAACCGCCACCACCCTATGACTCTTGGTGTAATCCGTGGCCACCGCTAAAAGAGAGTATCCGGCCAGCGGAGT
Organism: Candidatus Moraniibacteriota bacterium; assembly: GCA_038208355.1. Classification (GTDB taxonomy): domain Bacteria; phylum Patescibacteriota; class Minisyncoccia; order Moranbacterales; family UBA1568; genus UBA1568. The sequence continues at coordinate 3,302 of JBBQYU010000038.1, read as the reverse complement.
AAAGCCGGTCTTCGTGCCGATAAGATTAGGGAACTGTCCGAGTAACTGATCGGTGTTGAAAATTTCATGCGTATATCTCCCGTCCAAAGAAACAATGTTTTGTTTTTCTAAGCGCATAATCTCCCATAGCTCAGGAAAGGAAAGCGCATGAATAGCTATCTTGGCTACATCAGACGCAGAGGAATAACACTCATGTTCTCGGCCGTCCGGTTCAAGTCCTGAAGGGGTACAAAAATGAGAATTACTCAAACCTAATTCTTTGGCGCGTTCATTCATGATGCGAGCAAAGCCATCCTGCGTTTTTCCGATGTGTTCACCAAGAGCTACCGCAGCATCATTGGCGCTATTCATGAGAGCCGCCTTAAGCAAGTCTTTCACTCGTAGTTGCTCCCCTACCTTTAAACGTACACCATTGCAAAATCCCGAACGAGGGCAGCCAATCCGCGTTCCTTCGGAGTAGACAGCATCCTCACCCACAGTCACTGCCTCATCCAAATTTTTAACACGCTCCATGATGATGGTGGCCGTAAAAAGCTTAGTCAAAGAAGCAATCTGGCGCTGTTCATCGGCATTCCTAGCATACAAAACTTTGCCGGATTCCACGTCCATAATCACGGAAGCATGGGCGGAAACAATACTCAAGTGTGGTGAAAACTCCTTGAACTCAGGCTGGAAGCTCGTCGCTAGTTCTCGGCTTTCAGAAACCATCGGTTCTAGTCTCACTTCTTTATTTTGCTCGGCTCCGGTTACCGCAAAGCGATCTCCCCACCACTGAAAGGAACTCAAGAGATTTTCTCCGCGTACCACAAAAGATCCCCCTCTTTCGGAAGTAACGAAAAAGGCAACAATGAAAATAAAAATGAAAATAAGAGGTGTGCGCATGAGGGTTTCTCAATTATATGGTATCTTTCAGCTCTTCTTCTGATGCGGGCAGCTCTTCCTGAAGAATCATCCTCAACCGCTCATCCTGCGACAATGTTTCATAGTCAGGGAGACTGGCGACGTTGGCCATACCGAGCACCTGCAAAAATTTCATCGTTGGCCGATAGATATAGCCCCGACTATCACTGGGATTCCCTTCACGGGTAATCAAATCACGGAGGAGGAGGTTGCGCAAAGTGAAACTGCAATTCACTCCCCTGATAGCATCAATTTCTGTGCGCGTAATAGGAGCTCGGTAAGCGATAATAGCCAGCACTTCCAACGCGGCCTTACTCATATTTTCCTGTAAAGCACTTTTCGTCAGTGATTCCACTACGGGCGCATTGGCTGGCTTGGTCGCCAAAAGGACGGTTTTGCTATCCTCAAGAATCATCAGTCCGGCCATTTCATCGGCGGCATACTTGGCAGAGAGAGCTGCTACCGCTTCGTGGATTTCCTTTTCAGAAACTGCCAACGTTTTTCCCAGGCGCCCGAAAGAAACGGGCTCACCGCTGATAAAAAGAAGGGATTCCAAAGCTGAGAGAAGGGAGGACGCCATAGTTATAAACGTTTAATAAGGATGTTACTAAAAAACTTTTTTTGCTCTACGTGGATAAAGCGCTGTTTGATCAGTTCTAGGAGGGCTAGAAAAGAAACAATCACCTCTACTCTGTCCTGGGCGGTGCTGATAATTTCCGCAAAAGAAGACTCGGCCCGTTCCCGCAGAGTATGCTGTAGCGTCGTTATTTTTTCTTCCAAGGTAATGATGGCTACCAGTTCTTTTTCCGGTAATATTTCAAAAACAGGAATCTCACCCAACACATTGGCGAAATGTTCTCGCAAAGTTTCTTTGGTGATGCCCTTGGGTGGATAGAAGACCACCTGCGTGCCGAGAAAACTCTCCCGAGCTACGGCTGCCTTACTCTTTTCAAAAAGGAGACCGAGTTTTTGCGCCGCTTCACGGAACAGCTTATAGGCTCTCAGATGCTGCTCGAGATTATCCATAGATTCTTCCTCATCATCGCTAAACGTGAGGATAGGAAGAAGCGCTCTTGATTTGATAAGGATCAGCCGAGCGGCTACAGAAAGAAAAGAGGCAAGATTTTCCAGCGAAGCACCATTTTCTTGCTTGATGTATTCCAAATATTGGTCTGCCACTTGAGCCAAACTTACTTGAGTGATATCCAGCTTTTCCTTTTCAATCAGGGCGAGTAAAAGGTCAAGCGGGCCTTCGAATTGTTCCGAGCGGAAATGATAGGACATAACAAAAGAAGAAGTGGTGAGAAGCGCCATTTCTTCTGTATGATACCATTTTTCCCTCATCCTTCCAAGAATCATCTCAAACGAAAGGCTTAGGCGGGCAGTCCCGATTTTACCTCAAATTCACTGGGAGTATCTTTGAGGAAAAAAGCGTTAATCAAAGCCAGGAAAAGCACAAAAGCGACAATGAAAAAAACACTCGAGAGAGGCAGAAAGAGGAGGGCTACCCCGGAAAGCAACGCCCCAATGATATTGGCCACCGGACGAGAAGTACGAAAGAAGGCAATAACATCCATATCGTTGCCATCAATCTGTTTATAAAAATAGGCATCCCTCAGGATTTCAATACCCGCCGCTCCCACCCGAGTGAGAAATAAGAAGAGTCCCCATATCCACACACCAGCATGAGGCAAAAATGGCAGAGTGGCCGTAGCCGCCAGAGCAATAGCTAAACTGCCGATGAGCAGTTCTTTTTCTCCGAAATAACGGTCCGCTAAAATACCTAACGGGTACTGCAGAAGAACAAAAGGAATGAGCATAACCGTAAAAATTATTCCGATATCATTCCAGGAAAAACCGAGCGAACGCAGATAGAGCGGTGAGTAAACAATCATGAGAGCATAAAAGAAATCGAGAGCGAATGAAATATGGTAGATACGCAGCAGGTTCTTTTCTCTCAGCATCTTGCGGGTGGTAGAAAACAAAACGAGCTTACCAATCAGAACCTTGTTATCTTGTCTGAATCCTAACAGGGCTATGATGAAAACAAAACTATAGCCGATAATGAGGGTGAAGAAAATGCCATCGTAGTGATAATGCTCCAAAGTCTTAATGGAAAGAAGGGGTGCGGCTATGAGACCGGCATTCATAATGGTCAGGTACAGCCCGCGAATACGACCGGAAACGCGGTCCTGCGAATAGCTTTCCAAAAGGATATCGAGCATGACCCAGGTCATATTCGTAGCCATCATCAGGACAAATATAACTCCGACCGAAAGCCACGAAGCGGCCATGTTGGTTAAAAGGGCACAGGAGATAATGCTGATGCTGAGAGACAGATACAGCACACGCGCCTTGCCCATAAAGCGGATAACTCTTCGTAACAGAAAAAGACAAAAAAA
>JBBQYU010000037.1:0-6829 GCA_038208355.1 Candidatus Moraniibacteriota bacterium | reverse complement strand
ATGTTTTCTCTGCCAAAACACTGAGCGGTGACAACGCTTTAACAGATGCCTCAGGATTACCATTGGAGCCATAAAAAACGCCCTGAGTAATTTCTCGAAGGGCGTTTTTTATATGGTCAAACGACAAAGCTGCCACTACTCGATAATAGCGAGAATATCCTTGTAACTGGCAACGAGATAGGTTGCTCCATCCATCTTCACTTCTTCCCCTCCGTAGAGGCGAAAAATGACCCGCTGTCCGGCTTTCACCTTAATTTTGTCACTCTCACCCACAGCCACGACTTTCCCCAGCTGTGAACGCTCCAGACTAGCAGTTTCAGGGAGGTATATACCTTCTGCAGTCTGGTGTTCTGGTTTCTCCGGTTGTACTAGGACATTTTCTCCCAACGGTCGAATAGTAGATTTTTTCATACTCATTTTTTTATTTATTCTGAAGAATTTCCAATGCCTTGTCGAGCTGCGGATCACGTTTATTATCACGATCGTCGCTGGTCAGGCCGACTTCGACGTCCGGTGATATACCGACCGTGTTAATCTGTTTTCCGGTGGGAGTCAACCAACGCGCCACCGTGATTTTAACAGCGGTTTCCTTATTGACTGCTATCAGTTCCTGGACAGATCCCTTACCAAAAGATTTCTTGCCGACCAAAGTTACATTGTCCCGATTTTCTCGTAAGGCGCCGGCCAAAATCTCCGAGGCACTAGCACTCCCCTCATTAATGAGGATGACCGTCGGAATCTTACTCAAAACGTCACCGCCACGAGTTTTCATTTCCTTATGATTCCCCTTGCCATCCTCTTCGATAACCACTATTTTTCCCAAAGGCAGCATCGAGCTTCCCATCTCAATAGCGGTTTCCAAGAACCCACCGGGATTGTTCCGTAAATCGATGACCAGCTTCTGCGCTTTTTTATTAAGTGTCTGCGCTACCGCAGCATTAAATTCCTTTTCCGTATCGTCTCCGAAGCGGCTCACCCGGATATAGGCGGTGCTGTTATCTTTCATCTCGAAACGGACGCTCTTCACCAAGATAACATCACGCTTCACCGATATATCCCTCGTATCTTCTTCGCCGGAACGGAAAATAGTCAGTTTCACATCAGTACCCTTCGGACCCCTAATCTTATTGACCGCTTCTTCGAGCGAAAGACTGCTCGTCGCCACATCGTCTATCTTGATAATCTTGTCATTAGCCAAGAGACCGAACTTCTCGGCCGGAGCGCCTTCCAGAGGCGCAATAATAGTCAGAATGTTATCCTTCACACCCATTTCTGCGCCGATGCCTTCGAACGTCCCGGAAATATCCTCATTGAATTCTTTGTTTTCTTTCGGACTGAAAAACGTGGTGTATGGATCACCAGTAGCCGCCAGCATGCCATCGATAGCACCATAAAAAAGCTCCCTGGCATCAAGCTTGGACTTGTCAACATATTTATCCTTGAGAATTTCCCACACTTTCCAAAAAAGCGAAAAATCAATCGTGTTGTCTCCTGATTGTTTATTGATAATGATGGCGTCTTCCGGCGCCAACGCTTCCGTACTCTGTGAGGTATTTCCCCCAACGCTCTTGCCGCGCTCATATCCGGACCAAAAAGCACTCCCCAGCAAAAAGAGGATTAGAAAAAAAACAAAGGCTCGTTTGAACACTTGGTGTCCGCGATCACTCGATGATACCGCAGACGATACTTCTGGAACGGGAGCTTCAGACATAAAGGCTTTCTTTAAAGTTGAGGTACATTATTCACTGCGCGGAAGATTTTTATTCCGATACTTCAAAAAATATTTGATGGCACTCTCAATATGATACCAAGTCAGACGATTAAAGAGAAGCGAACCGAAAAATCCTCCCTTGGCACTGCCCTTGCCATGATAGTGGTAAACCTCCGCTTCGGGAAAATACACCACCTCAAAGCCGCATTCCCAAAAGCGACGGCACCAGTCCACGTCTTCCATATAAAGGAAAAACCGTTCATCCATCGGCCCGACTTTTTGCGCACTCTCCTGCGTAACCAACAAGGCTGACCCCAGGAGCCAATCAACTTTTTTAGGTTCCTTTCGGTCATAATCTGTCATAGTGAACCACTCCAAATGTCTCTTCCCAAACGGCAACTTTCCTAGCCAAGTGCGCCGATACAGAATAGTCTCTAGCCGATAGAAACGATAACAGCTTTCTTGAATGCCACCATTGAAATTAAGCTGCTTCGGACCCAAAATACCCACTGTCGGGTGCTCCTCTAAATAGCGCATCATCTTTCCTACCGCGCCTTCCGTCAGGATAATATCGCTGTTAATGAGGAAAATATACTTTCCCTTCGCCTGTCTCAAAGAGGCATTAACGAGGGTCTTGAAACCGACGTTCTTTTCGAAAGGAAAAAATCGCACCGCGGGAAACTCCTCCCGCATGAGCATTTCAGTATCTTCTTCGGTCGCGCTGTCCGCTACCAGCACTTCATAATCGATACCGGTATGCGCCATCTCTTTTTCAATAGAGCGAAGACACAGGCGCAGAATTTCTGGATTCCTGTAGCTATTCACTGCAATAGTGAGTTCTTTTTTTTCCATGAAACAAGAAAAATGAGAAATCGAAGAAGACGAATCAAGAACGGCCCATGAAGCTAGTAGTTGAGCGAGTTTTGGAACAGCTCATGAATACGATCATAGTTGTCTCCAATGGGGAGCAGAATATAGCCGGTAGCCTTGGTCTCCGGAGGATTATAGAGCAATCCTGCTTCTGAGTTTTCCAGAACCTTCTGATTGATTTTTCCGGCATCACCGGCACTCTGATACAGTTCGAAGAACCGCTGCAGTTCCCACGCTTCCATGTTAGTGCTGATGTTGTTGCCTAGGCTATCCATGATGGTACTAATTTTAGAGAAATCGGTCAGGGTCCCGAGACTGAGCGCCTTCTCTTTGATCAGCTTGATCACTTCCTGCTGGCGACGGGCCCGGTCGAAATCGCTCGAGGTATAACGGGATCGAGCATAGCAGAGCGCCTTGTCGCCGTCCAACAGATTATCACCGGCTGGCAATTTGAAATCCCCGCCACACTCAAGCTCGCTTATAGCGGCGGCCGACTTTTTTTCAAAACACAAGGGATAGCGCTTCGGATTGGCGTAGTATGTCCCGTTCTTTCTCTGGATACGCTTTTCCTCATAATTGCCCGAGAAGACAGTATAAGTAGTGCCATCACAACGCTTCTCCAATCCTCGGAACTGCATACCTTCTTCAAAGGGCTGGTCCAGATGGACCGTGACCCCGCCAATGGCGTTGACCAAGTCCTTGAATCCCTGAAAGTTAATAGTGATAGCATACGGGATATCCAGACCAGTCACCTCTCCCACAATCGTTCGCATATCCTCCATACCACCCCCGCCATGAGAACGTTCTTCACCATAAGCGAATACGGCATTGATTTTACTCTGTTGATCACGGCCAGGAACTTTCACGTAGGTATCCCGCGGAACAGAGATGAGCGATGCTTTACTTGTGTCGGCCTCTCCGTTCTTCGGATGAATAGACAGGACCATGATAGTGTCGGCCAGCAATCCTCCACCTACCATACCTTCCCCGCGCATACCCAAAAGTAAAATGTTGATACGCCCGTCACTTTCCCCTTGCAGGGTCTTGTCTGCTCCAGGTAATGATCTCATGATACTGCCAAAAATATTGGCATTACCCCCGGATATTCTATTCAGCACTGCTCCTGTTTTCCACAAAAAAACTCCTCCTGCAATAAGAAGGAGTGCGACAAAAAAGAGCGTGACACGAAACCAACGTTTCTTACTCAACGATTTTTTTGGCATTTCGTTTCCCTTGTTTTCTGATATTTGCATACCTCTTGATACGTATTTGATATTTAAAAAGTTTCCTTTCCAGGACGCCGTCAGAGCGCTTGATACCTTTCAAGCAAAATTTTGGCGCTGTACTGCCAAGAAAAAAGAGGGAAACGCGCTTTCCCTTTGAAAACAGCTTCTGCTCTTTGTTCTTGGTGAGTACAAAGAGTATACAATGTTTCCTCACAAGAAGCAAGACTCCGAGGGTCAAAATAGACAGCGGCATCAGCAGCAATTTCACGCAAACAAGGGATGTCCGAAGCAGCAACGGGCACGCCCTGACTCATGGCTTCCAAAAGAGGGATTCCAAAACCTTCGTACAGCGAAGGAAAGACAAACAATTCCGCCTCATGAATCAGTCCTGGTAAATCATGCTGATCAATATAGCCGGGAAAAAGAACGTCCTGGGCGAAAGGAGAGCGCGCCAGTGACTCACCAATACCTGGGTCAACATGGTGAGCCTTCCGATTCCCCACCAAAACTAATCCCAGCTCTGGCAAGCGATGTTTCAATAGAGAAAAGGCCTCGATAAGAAACGGAATATTCTTGCGAGGCTGGAGCGTCCCGACATAGACGATATAGCGCGCCGGCAAACCATATTTTTTGCGAATCTGCTCTCCCCGCTCAGATGAATCAGCGAGGAAAGAATCACTCAGGGCATTAGGGATGACCGCAATCTTCTCCGAGGACGTCTGATAGTAGCGAGTAATCTCATCTTTAGTAAACTGTGAGGGCGCCACTACAAGCGCCGCTTTCCGCAGCGCAAACGGAATAAGCAGCGTCAAGAAGAAACGGTCCATCAAGCCAATGAACTGAGGATAGGCCGCGAACGAAACGTCATGAATATGCGTGACCAACTTGGTTCTTCGTGGAACAAAAAATGGCGCGATATACTGCGTATGATAGATATCAATCTTGTGGCGAAAGAGGAACCACGGCAGCGTACAGAGGTTCCACACGAAACGATTTTTCCCGCGCAAAGAAACAAAGTGGACGTTCTCCTGGCCGACACACCCGAGCTCTCCTTGCACGATAGCAATCTTCTGCGGCTCAACTATATCCGTCATGAGCATATACGTCTGTTCCTGGTCGAGGGCCAAAAGCTCCTTGGTAAGATTGAAAAACACCGCTTCATCGCCCGTGCGTTTCTTCCCCAAAAGTCGAATGTCGATTGCTATCGTTTTGTTCATATCCTTATTTTTTTTCAATGGAAAAGCCAACTCGCTCGATATTCAAAACACCCAGCGCAAGAAACAGAAAGAAAAAACCTAAAAGCAACCCTGAATTAAACATATCAAAGAGAAACATTCCCACGAGGGCCAAAAAGAGAAACAGAGCGAAAATGCGCTCCCCCTCTTCGTTCGGTGTTACGTACCCCTTTACTGCCGCCACGAAAATACCGAGCACCAATATCAAAAACGAAACAAAGCCCAAGAGACCACTTCCTAACCATACTTCCAAAAAGACGTTACTGGCATTGAGCCCCGCTCCTCGCTCATCTGTACCCAGGAAGGAAGTAACGCTCCCCCAACCAATACCTCGCCAAGGATGTTCTTGAATTAACGGCCAGACCCGCCTATAGATCTGCTGCCGCACAGCTACATTCGGGTCATCGCGCAGTATTTCATAAATGGTATTGCCTGCCTGTTTTTCCTGTTCAATATCCTCCAAACGAATATGGACGCAGCCGGAGGGAAGTTCTTCAACTGTTCCAATTCTCGCTGGGGTAATCACATCACTCATACACGAAACAGTAATCTTTTGTGAACCACCGGTACTCGCCGCTCGTTCAAAAAGATGAAAGGGTGTCAGATGAAAAGTACCAATCATGAGCAAAGCAACGAGAAAAGCAATTACTCCGTTTCCGGCAAAAAAGAAGCTAGCGGGCCAGAGTGTCCGCAACCCTGACCAACCGTGATATAAAAGAAAGGCGAAAAAAGCTCCCAAACATACCAGGGCGGCCCCAAGCCAAGCGCTCCGACTAACGGTAATCAAGAGGATAATCCATGCCAGTACCTGAAAACAAAAAAGTATCCAAAAAGTGCGCTCTTTCAAAAAGCGCCAGAAAACACGCCGCAGAGTTCCGTTCCCCCACGTTTTTTTAATAAACAGGATAGTGAGCGACAAAAGAAGTGCCAAAAGAAAAACACTGAAGAGCCCCAACCAATCAGCCTCACTAAACGTGCTGTTCGGCCGTCCGGCCATGACCATGAAGCTCTCTTGTCCTCGAAAAAAACGAATGCTTTGCCACAAGGCGTAACCAAACACCACGAGAGAGGAACTAAGAAAGAACGGCAACGCCTGGCGGACATCGACCAACGTGCGGAAAAAAATGCGTCCCAGGAAATACAATCCTACCAAGGAAACCACTACCAAAGTCTGCTTCAACGCCAACATTGGAACCACAGCATTCCCTAAGGCGAAAAAACTGCCAGCGATAATCAAGATGGGCAAGGCGTCAAACCACCCGGGACGAAACAATTTGAAAGGAAGTCGGTGACCGATGAGCCGGAAGAGGAGCGCCAAGAACAAAATAACCAAAAGCCACTGATAGGGTCGTACAATCAGACCGGCTGCGGGCATCGCAAAACGGAGCGTCTCAAATGGCAGCATGCCGACAAGCAGAAGGAACGTCCATCCAGGACGATAGAGTGCAAAAAGAAAACCGAGAAAAGAGAAGAAGGTGAAATGAATATTGGAAAGAGGCAAAACACCAACATTTTGCAAGACAATCAAAGCCACGCCAGCGAGCATATTGCCTGCTAACAAGAGCATCCTATTCAAACGAAAACCCAGTGGCAAAGAAAGCGAGATACGCATACGTTATATATTTTTCACAACGGCTAAAATTTGCTCCGTAAAGCGGTCCCAATTGAAACGCTCTTGTTGCACCGTTCCTTTCTCTTTCAAAGACTCGCGGAGCGGAGCGTCAGAGAGCAACCGCTCCATACCCGAGGCAAGAGAGGCTACATTATCCGCATCAATATAAAGAGCA
>JBBQYU010000036.1:0-7527 GCA_038208355.1 Candidatus Moraniibacteriota bacterium | reverse complement strand
TCAATACGAAAATCTAAATTCTGAGATTTAAATATTTCAATATTTAAAAATTTGAATATTGAAAATTCTCAAAAAGTTATTCCTCCAATCGTTTCAGTAATCCGTCGAGGTCCTCCGGCGCGTAGTATTCGATGATAACTTTGCCACCCTTGCCTGATGGAGCGATGCGCACTTTGGTGCCGAGAAGCTCCGTCAAATGTTCACTCCGTTCCAAAATCTCCGGACTAATGGAAGTAGCCATACGCAGGTGCGGCTTGACCGAGATGCTGCGTACTTTCAGTTCTGTCTCACGCACGGTCAACTCTTCCTTAATAATCAAATCAAACACCGCCCGCTGTTTTTCTGGATTCTCGATGGCAAGCAAAGCTTTGGCGTGACCTTCACTGATCTTGCCCTCCGAAACGGCGCGCTGAATTTCTATCGGCAAATGAAGCAAGCGGATAGTGTTGGCCACCGTGCTGCGGCTCTTGCCCATCTTTTTAGCTACCTCGTCCTGCTGCAGATTGAACTCATCCACCAAGCGCAGAAAGGCCTTGGCTTCTTCGATGGGATTCAGATTATGGCGTTGGATATTTTCGATGATGGCCAGCTCCAGCTTCTCCTGTTCGGTAACATTGCGGATGAGTACCGGCACTTTGGTTAAACCCGCCCGTTTGGCGGCCTGCAACCGCCGTTCTCCGGCAATCAATTCATAGGTATCGCCTGACTGACTGACTACCAATGGCTGTAAAATACCGTGTTCTTTGATAGAAGCGGCCAATTCTGCCAGTTTTTCCTCGTCAAAATGAAGGCGCGGCTGATGTGGATTGGGCATGATGCTGCCGATAGCCACTTCTTGCTGCGAGCCTGATGCTACAGGAACGGTCGGCGCGGCTGAAAGAGCGGCGTGAGAAGCAACTTGCGGCACAGCCTCATTGCCACCGGGCCGAGCCATCGGCGCGCTATGAGGTGTGGCGAAGGGGGAAGTCCCACTCCCACTGCCGTCTTGTTTTTTAGGTGAAATGAGCGATGCCAATCCTCTCCCCAGTCCGTATTGTTGAGACATATTTTTAAAATTTTCAATTATCGGTTTTCAATTTTCAATTACTGTACGAATTTTCGAAAAAATACTTCATTATCTCATTGGAAATTCAATGGAAATTGAGAATTGGAAATTATTTTCTTTAGAGGACTTTCAATTTCTTCTTTTCTTCTTCCTCGCGAGCAATGATTTCTCGCACCACCGCTTTATATGCTCGAGCCCCCTTGGAAAAAGCATCAAAATCCAGAATCGACTTGCCAAAAGAAGGCGCCTCGGCCAAACGTACCGAGCGCGGGATGACGCTGTTGAATACCGGTCCCGGAAAATGGGCTTGCACCTCGGAAACAACCTGACGCGCCAAACGATTGCGCCTATCAAATAAGGTAAGTAATGCTCCACCAATCTGCAGATTCGGCTGCAAATGTTCTTTGACCAATTCAATCGTTCCTAAGAGCTGACTCAGCCCTTCCAAAGCGTAGTATTCCGTCTGGACCGGGATAATCACCTCATCAGAAGCCACCAGGCCATTGATGGTCAAAAGCCCCAAAGACGGCGGGCTATCAATCAGAATATAATCGTAGTACGGCCGAATCTGGCGCAAAGCAGTATGCAAACGAAACTCGCGGTTTTCGATATGGACCATTTCAATTTCCGCCCCGGCCAAATCCTGGGCCGCGGGAATAATATGCAGCCCCTCGGTCTCGGTACGCAAAATTATTTCCTGTGGAGGCAGTCCCAGAATCATGGCATGGTAAAGATTTTTTTCCAGTTTGCGAGCATCAATACCCAGACCCGAAGAAGCATTGCCCTGCGGATCCAAATCTACCAAAAGCACTTTCTTGCCCGCCTCGGCTAGATACGTAGCAACATTAATCGTCGAAGTGGTTTTTCCCACTCCGCCCTTTTGATTCACAAAACCAATGATTTTCGCCATATCCAGTCAACAAAAAACGGTTACCAACTAACAACCAAAAGCCAAACAAGGCACTTGCCCTCTGTTGGCTGCTCGCTACGTACTATCTTCTGTTATTATAGTTCATTGACGCATGATTATCAATTTTTCATAACAAAAAACTTTCTCCGTAAGAGAAGAAAGTTTTATCAGTGCCGAGGGAGGGACTTGAACCCTCATGATATTGCTATCGCGGGATTTTGAGTCCCGTGTGTCTACCATTCCACCACCTCGGCTTTTTCCTTTTTTTAAGCCAAGAACATAGAGACATCATACGAAATCAGGATCTCTTTGTCAATGTCTGTTCAGCGCCGCATCGGTCACTCGGGCCAAAAGCGTTGCTACCGTGACCGGTCCCACGCCGCCGGGCACCGGCGACAGAAAATCTGCTTTTTCCGCTACGCTCACTTGATCGACATCGCCTACTACTTTTCCGCCCATGGAACTCATGCCGCCATCAATGATAGTGACTCCTGGTTGAACCATCTCACCAGAGAGACTCCGTGACAAACCACGGGCCGTAACGATGACCTTCGCTGCTTGAGTTTTCATGAGTAGCACCTCGCGTTTTTCCGTACTCAAGACATACCCGCTCTCCAATCCCTCAAAGGCGAGCGATTGGGCCATCACCTTGCCCATCAATTCAGAGTTGGCAATGACGAGCCCCTGCTCACCATGAAATACCTGTTTCGTCTCGCGGATAAGTTCGATAATGGCGCGTGGAAAAACCGGGCAGTATTCCTGTTTGCCCAAAAGAAACTGACGGAGTGTTTCCCGATGAAAACCATCCGTGTCTTTGATGGGATTGATATGCTCGATAATTTCGTCCGTCGGTAGCCCCTCCGGAAGCGGCAACTGGACGATGATGCCATGAATATTAGACTGGTGATTCAATAAGGCGACGCACTCCCGGAGCTCCTGATACGTTACCGTGGCAGGAAAAAGCTTTTTTTCAAAATGGATTCCCACGGCCAAGGCGGCCTTTTCCTTGAGACTGACATACAGATGCGACGCCAGATCATCACCGGCCAGTATCACTGCCAGCCCCGGACGAATTCCAGAAGCTTCAATACGCTCCTTGGTATCAGCCAGGATTCTTTCCGCCACCAGTTTACCGTGTAAGAGGATCATAGGAGTCTTTACGAAGAAAGTTTTTCTGCCCCGTATTTTTTCCACACAATGGGAAGAATAAAGGTAAAGACCACAAAAGTTACCACAAAAGCAATAAGCATGCTTCCGAAAATATCCACGAAGTGATGAATACCAGCGCCCACGCGCGCCAACCCCACCAACAAAGCTACCGCGAAAAGAAGAGCTCCGTACTTACGATGGAAGAGAAATATCACCGAAGCGATAGCGCTCCCGAAAAGCGTATGATCTGAAGGAAAACCATTATCAGCAGCATGAGCGAGAAGCGGCACAAAGTTTTCTACTACAAAAGGACGTGGATCATAGTACATCATACTTCCAATTTTTGCGATGATGTACGTCAACGGCAAAGCAATGAGAGCACAGAGCACCATGCGCCGCCGGAGCTCTTGCGGTTGACGCACAATATACCAAAGGGCCACGATAACGATGACAAGGTAGAGATATTTTGCTCCAAAAATAATGAGAAAAGACATAGGGGTTAGTCAATGTTAGAAAAGCGTCCCAGCAGAGCTAGTGTTGATAAGCGGCGCATGCTCAGTTTTGGCTGATTCAAGTAGTTTTTTGTTACCATGCAGTTCGGTCAGATACTCCCAGTTACGAAACTCCGGATAGCGCTCCAGTTGCTTTTCGAGAATCTCTATCGTCACCCGCACATCGCCCGCTCCCGTATGAGCAGTCACATGGTCCTTGCCGCAGTACAATTTGTAAGCAGCTGAGAGGTTGCGCGGGGTAAACATGTCGCGCGCTTCCATCTTATGATACAGAATCTTGGCATCCAAAACACGCTTGGCCGTAAAATCAAAATTCTTGCCAACACTAGCAAACTCTCCACGTAAAAAAGGTAAATCAAATCCCGTAATGTTGAACCCGCCAACATCCGAACCCTCAAACACGCTCCACAGCTCGTAAGAAAGTTTGGCAAAGCTAGGACAATCGGCCACATCCTTGTCATAAATACCATTGATGCGGCTGGCGTCTTCAGCAATATGCTTACCTGGATTGATACGCTGACAATAAGCAATCACCTCGCCGCTGGGCAAGATTTTTTCGTAGGCCATTTCAATAATCTTGTCCTCGCCGATGCCCAAACCGGTGGTTTCCAAATCGAAAACAATCAGTGGTCGGTCCAAGGGCAGATAGTCTGTAATCGTTGTGCGCATAACGGTAATATCATTCAAAAGAGTGCGTTCATTGTACCATTCTTCCTCTCTCCGCTCAACCAAGCCACACAGACCCACCACCTGCCCAAGATTTTTACTAAGAGGTTCGTCTTCTACGTAACGATGCTGACGATTTTTCCGGGGATATAAATGACCTTTTTTATCTCTTTTCCTTTGACTCTATCTTGGACGACCGCATTGGATAAGGCCATGGCTCGTACTTCAGCTTCACTCGTACCAGTCGCGACCGCGAGAAGAGCACGCACCTTGCCATTGACCTGCACCGCGAGCGTGACCGTCTCAGCCACGATTTTTTTCCCATCATACTGCGGCCACGGGGCGAGAAAAATAGATTTCTTCCGCCCGCCGACAGGCCCCAACCCTGCCCATAATTCTTCCGTCATATGCGGCGCGAAGGGACTGAGGAGAATGAGAAGCGACTGATACGTGCTACGGGATACGTGATCGGCTTTGTCCATCTCGTTCACCAGAATCATGAGTGCGCTGATGGCGGTATTGAATTTCAAGGCCGCGACATCCTCCGTCACCTTCTTGATGGTCTGATGAAGCAACGATTCGAGCGGCGCATTCTTGGCTGATCGCTGATTGCTGACTCCCTTCTGCGAAAGTTTCCACACTTTATCCAAAAACCGCCGCAAACCGATGATGCTTTTGGTGTTCCAAGCCTTCATCTCATCGAGCGGTCCCATGAACATCTCGTAGAGGCGCAAGGAATCCGCCCCGAATTCTTCCACGATACGATCCGGATTGATGACATTGCCCTTGGACTTGGACATTTTGTTGCCATCCTCGCCCAAAATCATGCCCTGGTGCCGCAGCGTCAAAAACGGCTCATCAAAATCAAGGTGTCCATGCTTCATAAGCGCCTTGGTAAAGAAGCGAGCATAAAGCAAATGTAGCACTGTATGTTCAGCTCCGCCCATGTAAAAATCGACGGGCAGATATTTTTGGAGTGCCTTTTTAGAAGCGAAGACTTTCGTATTTTGTGGATCAGCGAAGCGCAAGTAATACCAACTGGAACAAACAAAGGTATCCATAGTATCGGACTCGCGCCTTGCTTTGGCGCCACACTGGGGACACTTCACTCTGTGGAAACTCTCAGACCGTATCAGGGGTGACTCCCCGGTCGGCTGAAAATCCACGTCCGTCGGCAGTTTCACTGGTAAATCTTTTTTTGGCACTGGTACCATGCCGCATTCATCACAGTAAATAATCGGAATAGGCGCACCCCAGTAACGCTGGCGAGAAATGAGCCAATCACGCAGACGATAGTTCACTACCTTTTTCCCCAACTTTTCTTTGCGCAGCCATGCCACCATTTTTTCCCGCGCTTCTTTTGAAGTCAGTCCGGAAAACTCCTTTGAATGAAAAAGCGTCCCATCCTCAGTAAAGAGGGATTGTTCTTTTTGCGACGGCAATCCTTTGATAACCGGCTTAACAAGCAATTGATATTTCTCAGCAAAGACAAAATCGCGCTCATCGTGGGCTGGGACGCCCATGACCGCACCCGTACCATACGTACCCAAGACATAGTCGGCGACATACACCGGCAGACGCTCTCCGGTAAAGGGGTGCGCCACCTCGATACCCTCAAGGTAGATGCCAGTTTTTTCTTTGTTCAGTTCCGTGCGTTCCAAGTCAGTCTTCTTCTTGGTTACCTCCAAGTATTTCTTCACTTCCTCTTTATTTTGAAGCTTGGAAATTGAAAATTGATCATTAAGTAGCTTTGCTACTAAGGGGTGCTCCGGTGCCATCACCACATAGGTACAGCCATAGATAGTGTCCAAACGGGTCGTGAACACGCGAAGCTCTTCTTCGCTATCCGTGACACAGAAAACCACTTCCGCCCCCTCCGAGCGACCAATCCAGTGCTTCTGAGCCGCCTTGGTCGATGAGGGCCAATCAATCTTTTCCAAACCGGAGAGCAGTCCGGAAATTTTCTGCCCCGTCGGAGATTTACTCGGCTCCACAAAATCGGTAATCTTAAAAAACCACTGCTCGAGATCCTTCTGAACAACGATATCGCCCGAGCGGTCACACCTGCCATCAATCACCTGCTCATTGGCCAGTACCGTGTGACAGGCCTCACACCAATTCACCTTGGCTTTTTTCTTATAGGCCAAACCATGTTCATACAAAAAAAGAAACATCCACTGCGTCCATCGGTAGTATTCCGGGCTTGAGGTATTCAACTCACGTTCCCAGTCATAGGACAATCCCACAGACTTGATCTGCCGCTTGAAATTCTTGATGGACTCGAGTGTTTTCAACTTCGGATGAATGCCCGTTTTGATGGCAAAGTTCTCCGCCGGCAACCCGAAGGCATCCCACCCCATCGGATGGAGGACCTCGTAACCCTGAAAACGCTTAAAGCGGGCGTAAATATCCGTGGCCGTGAAATTCTCGACATGACCCACGTGCAGCCCGTCGCCAGAAGGATAAGGAAACATGTCGAGGATATAGTACTTTCCCTTCTTATCTTTTGGCTTAGGGTGGCCATCCTTCTCCCAAATGCGCTGCCACTTGGTCTCAATTTTCTGGGGGTTGTAACTCTTCATATTTTTCATTTCTCACTTATAAGACCAGAGTAAGTACCCTCCTACTCTACCTGAGCCAAGGCTTTTTTTCAAGCGAAAACCAAAAACTCCTTATCTGATGCGGTCGTCTCAGATAAGGAGTCGGGAAAAATTTCATGGTACGAGGCGCTGTACAAGGTGCTGCTTACAACCCGTTACCGGAATTAATATGCAGTCCGCGGCGAGTATGATGGCGACGAGCCACTTTGACGCGAGCCAGTTCTTTTTCCAACATGGCCGCCGTCCGGGCGTATTCCTCGTCATTCATCGTGATGCGTTCCTTCTTCAATTCTTCGGCCCGCTTCTTGGCTTCTTCAGCGCGCGCCAAATCGATCTCTTCCGCCCGCTCCGCCGTATCGGCCAAAATCACCAATGTGTCATCATGAAATTCCACAAACCCTCCTGACGTGGCCAGACTGATTTCCTCTCCACCATCCGTTTTACGCAGGATAATTTCTCCCGGTTGCAGAGCGCCGATATAGGGAATATGTTCCGGAAGCAAGGTCACTTCACCGTGCAGCACGGGCAGGGTTGCTTGGTAGACTTCCAGTTCAACTACCACCCTCTCTGGCGTCACTACTTTTAACTTTATTTGTGCCATAACTTTTATACAACCCAAAATATCAAAGCTCACATTTCAAATAC
>JBBQYU010000035.1:0-7585 GCA_038208355.1 Candidatus Moraniibacteriota bacterium | reverse complement strand
AGGTGGCTGAAGTACTGGATGCCTATCAGGATCGTTTCTTGGCTCTCATGAACAAGAAGAGTGTCAATTATATCCAGGTGTTTCACAATCATGGGAAAGAGGCTGGCGCTTCATTATCACACCCGCATTCACAGCTGATGGCTATCCCCGTCATTTCTCCTTATATCGAATTGGATTTGGCTGGGGCAGAGCGGTATTATAAAAGTACTAAAGAGCGCGTGTTTACGGTTATCACGGAATATGAAAGCACGGCCCAAAAACGAGTGGTCTACGAAAACGAACATTTCATCGCCTTTTGCCCCTTTGCTTCTCGGGGAGCTTTCGAGGTCTGGGTAGTAGGTAAACGCCCCAATCCGTATTTTGAACGGATTACCGATGAGGAAAAGTTTGCTTGTGCCGAAGTGCTCAAGACTGCGTTGCGGACTTTGTATGACGGACTGCAGGATCCAGCGTATAATTTCTACATCCATACTGCGCCTTGCGACGGTCGGGAGTATCCATTTTATCAGTGGCACATCGAAATACTTCCGCACACCTCGACCTGGGGGGGCTGGGAACTTTCGACTGGCATTGAGGTTTCGACCATCGCGCCTGAGGCGGCGGCCGAATATCTGCGCACGAAGCTCTCTTGAATCCTAAAAACGAAGGCTATGAAGAAATTTTTTGTCATCGGCAATCTGAAGATGAATATGCTGTCTACGGAAGAGGCGCGCCAGTACGTGTCTGTTTTGAAGCGCGAAGCTCAGGGGCGCAAGTACCGGCACGTCACAGGGGTTCTTTGTCCGTCTTTCGTGTATCTGCATCTTTTCACCGATTTGCCTCAGGGCATAGAGAGAGGAGCCCAGAATATGTTTTTTGAAAAAAGCGGGGCCCATACGGGCGAAATTTCTCCCGTGATGTTGAGAGATGCGGGAGCAAACTTTGTCATCGTCGGCCACAGTGAACGGCGCATGGCTCAGGGAGAAACGGATGACATCGTGAAAAAAAAGACGTTGGCGGCCTTAAAGAACCTTCTCGTTCCGATTGTCTGCATTGGCGAGACAGAGGAGGAGCGGAGTGCGGACGAAACGGTTCGCGTGCTTGAACTACAAATGAGAAGCATTTTTTCCGAACTGTCCAAGATGCAGGCCGAAAAAATTATCATCGCCTATGAACCGCGTTGGGCTATCGGAACGGATAAGCTGCCTACGGTGCAGGAATTGCTTCAGGTGAAAGTGCTGTTGCGCAAGATTTTGACGGAGGAATTCGATGCCGATACGGCGGAGCGGATCAGTGTGCTCTATGGGGGTTCGGTCAAAAGTTCTTTTTTGGCCGCTGTTTCTTGGGAAGTGGGGATGGACGGCGTTTTGGTGGGAAGAGAAAGTTTGTTTCCTTATGAGGTAGTCAAGATGATGGATCTCTTGGAGGAGCACGCTGTGGCGATTGATGCTAAGAAGAAAGAAAAACAATAAGAATTATCAGTTTATCAGAATACTTATGATAGCCAATGTTAAAGAAATGCTTGAGGACGCCAAGGCGTCGGGATACGCCATCGGGGCCTTCAACACCATCAACCTAGAGACGACCCGGGCCATTGTAGAGGCAGCTCAGGAGCTTTCTTCGCCGGTCATCATTCAGATGACTGAAAAAACATTTGATTACGCAGGTGGGCGGGCCATTTTTCATCTGACCAAAAATATTGCTGAGTTCTATGCTCCCAACATACCCATCGGTATTCACCTTGACCATGGCAAGAGTTTTGAAGTGGTAGAGCGAGCGATGGAAATTGGATTTACTTCGGTGATGTATGATGGATCACGCAAAGATTATGCTGATAATCTCATGATGACCAAGAAAATCGTAGATATTGCCCACGGTCGGGGCGTGGTGGTGCAGGCCGAATTGGGGAATGTTCCTTATATTGGAGAGATGCAGATGGAAGATGTTGATTGGGATCAGTACATGACCAATCCCGATCAGGCCATTCAGTTCGTCAAAGAGACTGGGATTGATACTTTGGCGGTAGCGATTGGTAATGCCCATGGATTTTTTCGTGAACGGAGTGAGCCGGACTATGATCGTTTGACCGCCATCGCCACGACTGTTGATTTGCCGCTCGTTTTGCACGGTTCTTCTGACTGGCAGAATGGCCGGGTAGTTGAGGTCATCAAGCGAGGTATCAGCTGCTTCAATGTCGATACTGCTATTCGGTTGGCCTTTATTGGTGGGTTGCGTGAGGCGCTCCATTCAGAGGACGAAACCGATGTGCGTAAAGTTCTGGGAAAAGCCAAGGACGCCACCAAAGAAGCTATTAAGGCCAAAATGATGGCTTTTGGCAGCAGCAACAAAGCATAATTCATTTGAGATACCTCCCTATGACTACAAAACGGATTGCCATCAATGGTTTCGGGCGCATCGGCCGAGCGGCGTTCAAGATTGCCTTAGAAAAGAAAGATTTGGAAGTGGTAGCTATCAATGATTTGACGGACGCTCATATTCTGGCTCATCTCTTGCAGTATGATACGGCGTACGGACACTATCGGAACCAGGTGACGGCGAAAGACGGAGCACTCATCATTGATGGCCGAACGTTTCCTGTTTATGCCGAACCAGATCCTAAGAAGCTGCCCTGGAAAAAGTTGGCGGTAGATGTTGTATTGGAATGTACGGGCCGCTTTACGGATCATGATGGTGCCTCGCAGCATGTTACGGCTGGAGCTAAAAAAGTTATTCTCTCTGCTCCTGCCAAGGGAGAAGATGGGGGTGTGCCCACTTTCCTGATGGGAGTAAATGATGGGGCCTATCAAGATGAAAAAGTTATTTCTAACGCTTCCTGCACGACCAATTCGTTGGCCCCGGTGGCCAGTATCATTCATGAGAAATTCGGCATTGCCAAGGCGCTCATGACGACGATTCACTCCTATACCGCTGATCAGAATTTGCAGGATGGTCCGCATAAGGACCTGCGGCGGGCGCGGGCGGCGGCGCACAATATCGTCCCGACGACTACAGGAGCGGCCATTGCGGTTACTCAGGTGATACCGGAACTCAAAGGTCTTTTTGACGGGCTTTCGATGCGAGTCCCCACCATCGTGGTTTCACTCACGGACTTTACTTTTGTGCTCAAGAAAAAAACCACCGTGGAGGAGATAAATGAAGTGTTGCGAGCTGCCACCAAAGAAGCGCGCTACAGCCGGGTGCTTGCAGTGACAGAGGAGCCACTTGTTTCCTCTGATTTTATTGGCAATCCCTACTCTAGTATCGTCGATTTGTCTCTGACCAAGGTGATTGATGGTGATTTGGTCAAGGTGGTGGCCTGGTACGATAACGAATGGGGCTATTCCAATCGTTTGGTAGAAATGGCAGAACTGGTCTCGTAATTTTTTCTCGGTGATTTTCTATGACGCAAGACGCACAACACAAACAAAGGCTGATAGAGATAGCAGAAACTACTTTTGGCACGCTTTCTGATGACGAAGTGCTGCGCCTTTTGGCTGAAAGAAAACAACTGGCCGAGTTGGAACGTGAATATGGGAAGTTGCAGGAAGAGCAGGAGAAGCTTTCTGCGGCGGAACAAAAAAAGGCTGAGGTGGAAAAGCAATTGGCTGACCTCAACGTTCGTATTACCCCAGATAAGGCAGATGAGGATTTGTTGGCCCTCATTAAGGAGCGCCAGGCGCTGGAAGGGGAGCTGTCTGTGACCGAAGCGGAAATAGGGTCATTGAAACACGAAAAGAAGCTTACGGCACAGGGAACGAAAAAAGAAAAAGAAAAACCGTCTGCTCAGCCGGCTGATGCTACGCTATCGGTCCAAGAGGAGGAGGCAGCGCCATCGGCGGTCGTGGTCGGTGAAACGCCGGATACTCCGGAAGCACCTGTGGTGGAGACCGAGGGCGCTGGGCTTTCCCAGGGAACTTCAGGGGATGATTTCGGCCAAGAGACAATCGTGCGGGAGAATAGTGAATTGCACCGGTATCTGGATCAGCTGAGAAGTAATAGAGGGTCCCTGGGGACGCTGCTTGATAGTATGTCGGCAAGTGCCAAGAAAAACAAAGACTTCATGCTGGCGGTGGCCAAGATTGATCCGGCCTACGCTATGCACTATGCTGATAAAAACACACTGAAGAAGGATGAGGACTTCAACCTTCAGGTCGCTGGGATGCCCAATGATCGTCATTCGGGGAATGTGTTGTCTGAAATGCTGCCTGAGGCACGGACCGCCAAGGTGGTGTTGGCTGCTACCAAGCGTGATTACCACAATGTTCGTTTCGCTCTCCCTAATATGGAGGGGTATGAAGATATACTGACCTTGGCAAAGAAAGCAGCTTTGGAAAAGATTAAAGAGTTGAAAGACGGCGTTGATGTTTCACTTCTTATCCCAAAAGTGCTTCAAAAAGACAAGACCTTCATGGCAGAAGTAGCCAAGATTGCTCCCCAAGCGTAGTTGCTCACTAACACGAGGAGATTATGTACGATATTTTGATAAAAAACGGAACGGTCATCGACGGCAGCGGCCGCCCGATGTATCGCTCTGATGTGGCTATCAAGGAAGATCGTATCGTGGCGATGGGGGATTTGTCTCACGCTCGTGCCGAAAAAGAGATTGACGCCACTGGCCTGTATGTGACCCCGGGGTTTGTCGATGTGAATAATCACTCCGATACCTACTGGCAGCTTTTGGCTCACCCGGAGCTTGAGAGTATGGTGCACCAGGGCGTGACTACTATCATCGGTGGCAACTCAGGATCTTCTTTGGCGCCGTTGACGGAACCGGGTGATATTCGCTCTATCCAAAAATGGACCGATATCGAGAAAATCAACTTCAATTGGTTGTCCATGAAAGAATTTTTGAGCGAGGTGGAAAAGCGTCGGCCGGCGGTCAACTTTGCGACACTGGTGGGCCATGGGACATTGCGCCGTGGAGCCATGAAGGACCAGCCACGTACTATTACTCCAGATGAGATCGCGATGATGCAGAAATATCTGAAGGCCGCCCTAAAGGAAGGGGCCATTGGGCTGTCGACAGGACTCATTTATACTCACGCTCGCAGCGCCGGTGTCCGTGAACTGATTACGCTCGCCAAAACAGCGATAGCTGCCGATGGCGTCTACGCCACGTACGTTCGTGATGAAAAAGAAAATCTGGTGAAGGCGGTGGAAGAGGCTTTGACGGTAGCGCGTGAGACACAGGCACCCATCCATATTTCCCACCTTAAGGCGGTTGGGGAACAGAACTGGCACTTGATGGATGAAGTTTTTAATTTAATTGAAACTGCAGCCCTCAATGAGATCGAGGTGACCTTTGATGTGTACCCTTATACCTCTACGGGATCGGTTCTCTATACACTCTTACCGGAGTGGGTGACACAGAACGGAAGAAAGATGATGATTGAGCGGTTAAGGGACGCTCAAACATATGCCATGGTGCTTCGTGATATGCGTCAGAAAGAAACCAACTATTCTCAGATTCTTATTTCTGCTTCAACTCTAAGCAAGATGCTTTCTCGGCGCAGGATTTCCGACATTGCCACCTTGCAGGGGAAGTTGCCCGAGGAGGTGGTGCTGGATTTTCTTTTGGCCAGTGACGGTCGAGCTATCGTGACTATGGAGGTGCTGTCTGAAAAAAATGTCCTGAAGGCTGTCCAGCATCCATTTTCTATCATTTCGAGCAATGGCGTCGGATACAGCACTGCGTATGCTGCGACCGGTAATTTGGTCCACCCGCGCAATTTCGGGACCTTTCCGAAAGTTTTTGCCAAATATGTCCGAGAGGAAAAGGCCCTTTCTTGGGAGGAGGCCGTGCATAAGATGACCGGTAAGCCTGCGCTGAAATTCCGCTTGGACAAACGGGGCCTGTTGCAGGAGGGCTATTTTGCTGATGTCGTGGTCTTTAATCCGGAGACTATCGCAGACAGAGCTACTATGGAGGAGCCCTATCAGTATCCGGTCGGTATTGAATACGTCGCAATCAACGGCAGCCTGGCTATTGATCAGGGCAAACTTAACAGCCATCGTTTTGGAGTGGTCTTGCGCCCTAAAAAAGGATTTTTTGAGTGGTAGTTTTTGTCGCTTTTTCAGCTCGTGACAGTCTGCAAAAGGTATGAGAGTATAGAATGGCTCTTATCGCAGGGCCTTTGGTTCGGATTTTGGCACAATAATACTCGCTTATGCAAGCCTCTTTTTTTAAGGATAAACGGATTACCGTCTTCGGTCTTGGTTTGAATATGGGCGGCGTCGGGACGGTGGTCTTTTTGGTGAAACAGGGAGCGCGAGAAGTAATCGTGACGGATATTAAGAGCCGGAAAGAGCTGGCCGCCTCCATTGAAAAACTCGCTTCCTACAAGAACGTCACACTGGTCTTGGGACAACATCGTCCGGAGGATTTTACTCGGGTGGATATGGTAATCAAGAACCCGGTCATTCCTTGGAACAATGAGTACGTGAAGCTGGCGGAAAAACACGGCGTTCCAGTAGAAATGGATTCCAGCCTCTTTTTTTCTCTGTGTCCGGCGCCCATCATCGGGGTGACTGGGAGCAAGGGGAAAACAACTACCGCTACCCTCATCGCTCATATCTTGGAGGAGGCTGGCAAACCGGTGGTGAGAGTCGGTATCAGTCAGGGAGGTGTCTTGGGCAACCTCTCTCGAATTACCAAAGAGAGCGTCGTCGTTTTTGAACTTTCTTCTTGGCGTCTTTCTGCCTTGAAAAAGCACCAGATGAGTCCTCATATCGCGGTCCTCACTAATTTCTATCCTGATCACCTTAACTACTACAAGACGATGGCGGCCTATGTGGCGGATAAGAAGATTATTTTTGCTTTTCAGAAAAAAAAGGATATTGCCGTAATGAACTTTGATGACGCCCGGGTTCGGGAGATAGCCCAAGATGCTCCGGGTACGCTGGTCTGGTTTTCAGCTGCAGGAAGTATTGACGGTGATGGTGTCTGGTTGGAGGACAGCACCCTGTTTGCTTCGGTACAGGGAAAGACCAAGGTGCTTTTGCCTGCAGATAAGGTTCCACTCAAGGGGGCACATAACATTACTAATATTTTGGCAGCGGCCGGAGCCGCTTTAGCATTCGGACTTTCGGTAGAGCAGGTTCGCAAGGGGATTCAGACCTTTGCGGGGGTGCCTCATCGCCTCGAGAAAGTGGCGATGAAAAATGGGGTAGCCTATTACAATGATACCGCGGCCACTATCCCCGATGCTGCCATCGCTGCGTTGCGTTCATTTACCGAGCCGGTCGTCCTGATTGCGGGTGGCAGTGATAAGGCCTTGGCCTTTGATGAACTAGCCCAGGAGATTCTTGGTCGTTCTAAAGCTTTTGTACTTTTTCGTGGAGCGGGGACAGAGAAGCTTTTGCGGGCCTTGCGTCAGGCTTTGCCCCTTGAGGAGCGCGAGCGAACATTTGAAATTGTGGATACTATGACGGAGGCGGTCGCCCTGGCCACGAAAAGCGCTCTGCCGGGTGACGTCGTCTTGCTTTCTCCTGGAGCCGCTAGCTTCGGACTGTTTCAAAACGAATTTGATCGGGGGGAGCAGTTTCGCCGAATAGTGACTGAGTTACCGCAGAGGAGATGAAAACCTATAGTGAGAGAAAGCCCCTC
>JBBQYU010000034.1:0-8890 GCA_038208355.1 Candidatus Moraniibacteriota bacterium | reverse complement strand
GAAAGCATTAGGAACAAAACGAGCTGATATTTTCAAGATTTTTATTTTTGAAGCCTTTCTCATCAGTTTTCTAGGAGGATCTTCAGGTCTTCTTTTTGGATATGGTTTTGCCAAGGGTATCAATTTTGGTATTAATTTGATAGCGGGAAAGTATGGCGTGGCACCGAGTTCTTTTGTGGAAATTCCATCAATGTTTGTTATATCTATCGGGCTCTTCATATTTTTTCTTGGACTGATTACTGGTATCTTTCCAGCCATGCGTGCTTCCAAAATTCACGCCCTGGAAGCCTTGCGGTACGAATAAAGTCCAGAATATTTCGTCTAAGAGGTCCTTGACGACTTTTTTCTAGCACTCTATAATAGAGAGTGCTAAGTCTCTATTAGCCCATAATAGAGAGTGCTAATACAATAAATTGTTAAATAGCTTCATTGCTCCATTGTTCTCGGTTGTGAATTTTTAACCATGAAACAATGAAGCAGTGGGACAGTGCAACCTTATGGCCAAACAAATTTCTTATGGAACAGACGCGCGTAAACGCATCAAGGCCGGTATCGACCAGGTGGCCGACGCGGTCAAAGTGACGCTCGGTCCGAAGGGACGCAACGTCATTTTGAGCAAGAGCTACGGTGGTCCCACGATTACCAATGACGGGGTTTCTATTGCCAAAGAGATTACTCTGGCCGATAAGTTTGAAAATCTGGGCGCAGAACTGATGAAGCAGGTGGCGGAAAAAACGAATGATGTGGCCGGGGACGGAACGACTACGGCGACGGTCATCGCTCAGGCACTGGTGCGTGATGGTTTGAAATACGTGGAGGCCGGGGTCAATCCAGTTAATGTTCGGCGTGGTATGGAGACGGCCAAGGATGATTTGATTGCTACCATCAAAGCGGCCCGCAAGGAAATCCACTCCAAGAAAGAGATTACTCAGGTGGCTACGATTTCCGCTGAGTCGCGTGAGATGGGCGAGATGATTGCTGATGTTATGGACGCGGTGGGCAAGGACGGTGTGGTGACTACGGAAGAGTCTCAGACCTTTGGTCTGTCCAAGGAGATTGTAGAGGGCATGAATTTCGATAGGGGCTATATTTCCCCATATTTCATGACCAACACTGAAGAACAGACGGCGGAATTGAGCAGCCCGGCCATCCTGATTACGGATCGGAAGATTTCTGCCATCGCGGAAATCGTCCCGCTCTTAAATGAGCTGGCCAAGACGGGCAAGAAAGATATCGTGATTATCGCGGATGACGTGGATGGCGAGGCGCTGGCTACACTCGTTGTGAACAAGCTGCGCGGAGTGCTCAATGTTTTGGCCATCAAAGCCCCGGAGTTTGGAGACAATCGCAAGGCCGTTTTGGAAGACATCGCGCTTCTGACCGGTGCCCAAGTTATTTCGCAGGATAAGGGAATGAAACTGGAGACGACGACCATTGCTCTGTTGGGATCGGCTCAAAAGGTGATGGCCACGAAGGAAGATACGACCATTGTCGGAGGGAAGGGTAAGAAAAAAGCAATTGAGCTGCGAGTCGCTGAGATCAAGAGCTTGATGGGAAAAGAAAAAGACAAAGGCCCCTATTCAAATTACATGAAATTAAGTAAGCGCATGGCCAAGCTTTCTTTGGGAGTGGCGGTTATTCGGGTTGGGGCGGCGACGGAAACAGAGCTGACCTATATGAAGCACAAGATGGAAGACGCGGTGGCGGCGACCAAGGCAGCTATTGAAGAGGGTATCGTGGCCGGTGGCGGCACGGCCCTGGTCAAGGCCTCAGCCAAGGTGTTGGATGCTTTCAAAAAAACCAAGGTGTTCACTGATCCCAAGATGAGCGAATTCAAAGCAGGATATATGACCGTTCTCTCGGCAGTTAACGAGCCGCTCATGCAGATTGCTCAGAATGCCGGACAGATGGAACAGGTGGTGTTTGATACGGTGGTGTCCAATAAGAATGTCTATTCCGGATACAATGTCTTGGAAGAAAAATATGAAGATGATATGCTGGCAGCCGGCATTATCGATCCGCTCAAGGTGACACGCACGGCACTGGAAAACGCGGTGTCGGTGGCGGCGCTGCTTTTGACCACAGAAGCGGCCATTGTCGATGAAGAGAAAGAAGAGGCTGCTGGAGGGGCTGGTATGCCTGGGATGGGCGGCATGGGGATGTAGCCAATTTGCGCAAAGCAATTGTATAAAGCAGTAAAAAAGAGGCTATAAGAAGCCTCTTTTTTGTTAGAGAAGAAAACTGTACAGATAGCAAGAAAGCGGTATAATAAGGGTGCTGCAGAGTTGTTGCTGGCAGTAGTCTTATTTCTGGGTAGTGTAAACGTCTTTTGAAATAGGAGGAAAAAATGGCAATGAACAAGCTGATGGACAAGGGACCTTTTTCCCGTTTCAGAGTTCCGTTGGATGACATTCTTCCATTTTTGAAACAGGATAACGGTGGAGTGGTATTGCCAACAGGACATCCGAGTCGGCGATTCCGTTCTCACCAGGGGTTTTATCTGACGCAGGCCTTTTTCGACTGTTTCATTCGTCGCCTGCAGTTGCCGACGAGACCTTCGATACCGAAAGAGCAAAGTCTTTTCGTGTGGCAGCTTCAGGAGGATTGTCAATGGTCAGCGGTCATGCGGCATTTCGATGGCAGCAGACAGCCAGTGCCGTGGTGGGTGATTCAGCCGTTGCTCCAGTGGCAAATGACGGGGGAACAGCGCCCCCTTGTGCCAATGGAAATCAGCACTCTATTTTTCATGGAGGCGCTTGATGCGGAGAAAAATCCTGAGCAAGCACTTGTCTCCCTCTCTTTCGCTTTCAGTTCTTTACACGGCGAATGGCGTGTTGACATTGTTGATACGTCATCAGACAGGCGCTGCTGTCAGGACCAAGTGTTCCTTTCTGTAGCGTGATGGCTAGAATCTGGCGGGTAAGCATTTATAAGGGGGAGTTTCCAATGTGGGCTCCCTATTTTTTTTATGAGGGGATGAATGTGGTATACTAGAGAAAAATACCGATACTAATATGCGCATTGAATTAAAACAAATCGAGCAGTTTCTTCTCGATTCCAATCTCGTTCCCAAAGAAAAGTTGGTAGAGGCAGTGGATGAAGCTCGGAAAACGGAGCGGGATTTGGGAACTATTCTTTTGGAGAAAAAACTTTTGGGCGAAGTGGAGCTGCAGAAAGTCTACGCATACATTTTGGGCTTTCCTTTCGTTGATCTTTCCAAAGAGGCCATTCCGCTGGAGATTCTTCAGGTAGTGCCAGAGCTCATCGCCAAGAAGTATAATATTGTTTCCTTTGAAAAAACGGGGACCAATTTGAAGGTGGCCATGCTCAATCCAGAGGATTTGCAGACGATTGATTTCATCAAGAAAAAGACCGGACTGAAGATTGTGCCTTGTTTGACCAGTCGGGAGAGTATTCAGAGTGCTCTCCGTCAGTACGAAAAGAGTTTGAAGGCTGAGTTCGGAGATATCTTGACCGCAGATGTCAAAACGGTCGGTGAGGATGAAGAGAAGCAAAATCTCGAGCAGGTGGCGGCTGGCCTACCAGTTATCCGGATTGTCGATACGCTTCTCAAGCACGCCATTTTACAGTCAGCCAGTGATATCCATATCGAACCGGAAGAAAAAGAAGTGCACGTGCGCTACCGGATTGACGGTGTGCTGCATGACGCTATGACTCTTCCGAAGGACATCGCCCTCGGATTGGTAGCACGTATTAAAGTGCTTTCTAATTTAAAACTTGACGAACACCGGTTGCCACAGGATGGCCGGTTCAAGATTGAAAAGGACGATTACAAGATTTCTTTTCGAGTCAGTATTTTGCCGGTATTTGACGGGGAAAAGATTGTCATGCGTCTTTTGGATGAATCTTCCAAAGGACTCACGTTGGAAAAAATGGGGCTCAATGGTCTGGCACTCGAAGCGGTCCATCGTGAAATTAACAAACCGAATGGGATGATTCTGGTGACGGGGCCGACGGGGTCTGGAAAGACGACGACCCTGTATACCATCATGGATATATTAAATACTGCAGAAGTGAATATCAGTACCGTCGAAGACCCGGTAGAATATCGGATGCCACGGGTCAATCAGACGCAGATCAATCCGAAAGTAGGGATGACCTTTGCTGCAGCGCTGCGGTCCCTTTTGCGTCAGGACCCGGATATCATTATGGTGGGGGAAATCCGTGATCAGGAAACACTGGAAATCGCTATGCACGCTGCCATGACCGGGCACCTCGTGCTCTCCACGCTCCACACCAATAGCGCGGCCGCCACACTGCCTCGCATGCTCGATATGGGAGCGGAACCCTTTCTGATTGCCTCGACCGTCAACGTTATTATCGCTCAGCGTTTGGTGCGCCGACTGTGTCCGGAGTGCCGTGCGTCGTATAGTCTCACGGCCAAGGAAGTGGAGTCTCTGGCGAAGTCATATGATATTGAGAGTATTCTGGCCTATCTGCAAAAAGAACCGCAGAGCAAGAAGTATGTAGAGAAAGCCAAGAAGTGGGAGGATGTGACGCTCTATAAGCCGGTGGGTTGCGACCAGTGTGGCGGTGAAGGATATCGTGGTCGGAATGGTATTTATGAAGTGCTGGCCATGGACAGTAACATTCGCAAACTGGTGACTCAGCAAGCCACCACAGAAGTCATCGAAACAGAGGCCCGCAAGACGGGTATGGCCACTATGGTGGATGATGGTTTTCTCAAGGTAGTGCAAGGTGTGACCTCGCTTGAAGAGGTAATGCGCGCGACGAAAGAATAAGCTTAGGCCTTGAACTCGTTGTGGCGGAGTTCGTGACGGATATGCGTTTTGGCGTTGGAGGTCTTCACGAAGTCGAGCCAATCACGGCTGGGCTTTTTCTTTTCCTTGACCGTGAGGATTTCGATGACCTGGGCATTTTGGATATGGTGGTCGAGAGGGACCATTTTCCCGTCTGCTTTGGCACCGACGGTACGATTGCCGATTTCGCTGTGGATAGCATAGGCAAAATCCACCGGCGTGGCCTCTTCTGGGAGGTCAATGATGTCGCCTTTGGGGGTGAAGGCAAAAATATGGTTTTTGAAGAATTCAATCTTTAGCCCTTCGATAAATTCTTTATTATCACGGCCGATTTCTTTTTGCCACTCTTTGAGCTGACCCACCCAGGCTAATTCTTTCGGCGGTTCTTTCTCGGTTTGTTTGCGGCGAAAGAAAATATTGCGCCAGCTGGGACGGGATTTTTCGGTATACATCCAGTGCGCCGCGATGCCGTATTCTGATTCGTCGTGCATTTTCTGGGTGCGGATTTGTACTTCGAGAATTCGCCCATCCGGACCGAACACCGTAGTGTGGAGCGATTGGTAGCCGTTGGGCTTGGGGAGTGAGATGTAGTCTTTGATACGGCCGACCATAGGGCGGTATTCGCGGTGGATGATGCCGAGTGCCTCGTAGCAGTCTGCAATTTCCGGAACGATGATACGGATAGCCACCAGATCATAGATGCGAGTGATATCCATGTCGTGATTTTTCAGCTTCTGATAGAGGCGGTAGAGATGTTTGGTGCGGCCGCTCATGTCCGTAACGCGAATCTTTTCTTTTTCTAGGACACTGCGCAGCAGGACGATGATACGTTCCATGTAGGCTTTGCCATCATGCAGGTAGGTCTCCTCGATTTTTTTGGTTTCCTGATAGTGTTCTGGATCAAGGTACATGAAGCAGATATCCTCAAGCTCGCCTTTGATTTCACCAATGCCGAGGCGGTTGGCGATGGGCGCGTAGATTTCCATGGTTTCTCGGGCGATACGTTCACGTTTTTCGGGCGGGAGGTGTTCTAGGGTGCGCATATTGTGCAGGCGATCAGCCAGCTTGATAATAACGACGCGGATGTCCTGCGCCATGGCGAGGAACATCTTGCGCAGGTTTTCAAGATAGTATTCTTCCTTGGAGCCGCGCAGTTTTATTTTCCCTAGTTTAGTTACGCCATCCACCAGGTAGGCTACCTCGTCCCCAAAGTTTTTTTCTACTTGATCGAGAGTGATGGTGGTGTCTTCCGGGACGTCGTGTAAGATGCCGGCGGCAATGGTCTTTTCGTCCATGCCGATTTCAGAGAGAATCCGGGCCACATGGAGGGAATGTTTGATGTAATCCTCGCCGGATTTTCGTTTCTGGCCGTGGTGGGCGGTTTCGGCAAATTGGTACACGTCTGTCACGAACTTCCTCTCTTCACTGGAGAAGGGGCGGGGAGCACTGGAGAAAACGTCTGTGAGAGTGATGTTTGGCATAAGAGTGTCTTGTATCCACTAGTATAAGGTACTTTGAGAGGAGCGCCAATAGCCCCCTCTGCTTTGACGGACGGTGCTAAAAAATATTCCCTGGTTCGCGGCGGCATTCATCTGGCGGCTGGCCGATGGAAATAACGAATAGGAGGGGATTCTTGACAAATGCAACTAAGTTGCGTTAGTATGAGGATATGAAAAAAGCAGAAACTCTTTTCCTTGAACTCAAACAGGCTGGCCTCCGTCTCACCAAGGCCCGCCAGGCTTGCGTGGAGGTGCTTTTGGCGAGTCGCACTCCCCTCTCGGTAGCTCAGATTCTTGAGCGGCTGGGCCGCAAAGAAGTACTGGTGAACAAGACCACGGTCTATCGGGAACTGGAAAAATTGAAAAAAATTGGCATGGTGGAAAACGTCCCTCTCAGTGATCGCCAGCAGTATTTCGAATTGGCAGCTCATCACCATCACCATTTGGTATGCGTGCGTTGCCAAACCGTCGAGGAGGTAGCTATCGATGAACGCGCGTTGCTGCAAGGAGAGGAGCGAGCGAAGCAGGAAAAGCAGTTTATGATCATCCGCCATTCGCTAGAATTTTTCGGCGTGTGCGGGAATTGCCAGATGGCGGAGAAATCTTGTTGAGCACCAAAGGTATGAAAAAAAAATTTCTGATAATGGCAACGGTAACGGTACTCATAGGAGGCGCTTGTTTCCTGTGGGTGAAACAGTCTGACACGCTGCCTCCCCAAAAGTACTCAACCGCTCCCGGAGAAAAGCTCTCCGTAGTGGCGACGTTTTATCCCCTTCAGAATTTTGCCGAGATGGTGGGGGGAGATGCGGTGCACGTTGTCAGTATTGTGCCAGCGGGAACCGAGCCACACGAATACGAGCCCACTCCGCAAGATATTCTGCAGGCCTATCAGGCAGATGTGTTTTTGCTCAATGGCGCCGGGGTTGATGCTTGGGCGGAAAAAATCCGGCCGGAACTGGAAAAGCGCGGAGTGAAAGTGGTGGAGATGGCGACTTTTGTGACGCCACTTTCCAATGCCCAGGAGAACAATGCTCCCGACCCGCACTTTTGGTTGGACCCGGTATTGGCCCAGGATGAAATCAGGGCCATCCGAGACGCCTTGAGCGCGCGTGATTCTGCACGGGAAGAGGTGTATACTCACAATGCTGATACTGCCCTGGTCGCCTTGGCAGCGTTGGATACCGAGTACCGCACGGGACTCGCTGTTTGTACGCTCCGCACCATTGTAACCACACATGACGCCTTCGCCTATCTGGCAGAGCGCTATGGACTGAAGACACTTTCGCTTGCCGGACTGTCTCCGGAGGCCGAGCCATCACCGCGTGTTTTGGCAGAGATGGCAGTGACGGTCCGTCAAGAGGGTATCGAGTACATTTTTTTTGAAACACTGGTCAGCCCCAAGGTAGCAGAAACACTGGCTCAGGAAACAGGGGTCAAGACGTCGGTTTTTAATCCCCTGGAGGGCTTGACCGACGCAGAACGCCAGGCCGGCGAGAATTATTTCACTATTATGCGGCAGAATCTCACTCATTTACGTATTGCACTCAAATGTCAACCATGAACACTCCCATTGTCGCTTGTCAGCAGGTCAGCTTTCGTTATGGCAGTGAAGACGCTGTAACCGATATCTCTTTTGCTTTGGCGGCAGGAGATTATGTCGGTATCGTCGGATCGAACGGCAGTGGCAAGACGACACTTTTGAAGCTCCTTCTCGGTTTATTAACTCCCTCATCCGGGTCGATAGAGCTCTTCGGAGTGCCACTCGCGCAGTTTCATGATTGGTACAAAATCGGCTATGTGCCGCAGAACGTTTTTCGCGGTGACCTCAATTTTCCAGCCACGGTGCGCGAGGTAGTGGAGAGCGGACACCTGGATGCTCGGGAGGGCCGGTGGTGCCAGTTTGGTTCCAAAAACTGTGCCGCGGTTACTCAGGCGCTCACTCGTTCACGGATTACCCATTTGGCGGATAAACGTATTGGGGAACTTTCTGGTGGAGAGCGGCAGCGGGTTTTTATCGCTCGGGCGCTCGTCTCTCAACCACAGCTTTTGGTATTGGATGAACCGACGGCCAACGTCGATGTCACGGTCGAAGAACAGTTTTATGCTTTTTTGGAAGAACTCAATCAATCTGGCATGACCATTATTCTCGTTTCTCATGATTTGGAGGCCATCGCCCGCCAGGTCAAGACGGTGTTGTGCCTCAATCGCAATCTCGTCTGTTACGGGAAGCCGGAGAATTTGGAGAAGGCAGAAGTGCTCCACCAGATGTATGGTGCGGCCGGCAAGCAGATACTCCATCATAAACACGCTCACTGAAATCACCTATGTCTTTTTTTGAAATATTCCAATTCCAATTCATCGTTCGAGCCTTCGAGGCGGGATTTATTCTGGCATTCATCGCCCCTATCATTGGCATGTTTTTGGTGGTGCGGCGCTATTCTCTGTTGGCTGATGCTTTGGCTCACGTGTCGCTTCTGGGAGTGGCCTTGGCGCTTTTTTTCAAAATTCCGGTTTTTATCGGAGCGCTCTTCACAGCTCTTTTGGCCGCCTTGGGTATCGAACGTCTACGGGCGGAGGGCCGAGTATTGAGCGAATCTATCATCGCACTTT
>JBBQYU010000033.1:0-9405 GCA_038208355.1 Candidatus Moraniibacteriota bacterium | reverse complement strand
CGCCCAAAACGACCGGCCGACTTTGGTCATCGCTCATAACAAAACTCTGGCCGCTCAGCTGGCTCAGGAGTACCAGCAATTTTTTCCCGAGCACGCGGTGCATTATTTCGTCTCATACTACGATTACTATCAGCCAGAGGCCTATATGCCCATGACCGATACCTATATCGAAAAAGATGCTCAGATTAATGAAGAAATAGACCGCTTGCGTCACGCGTCCACCCAGTCGCTTCTGACGCGCCAAGACGTCATCATCGTTGCTTCGGTGTCGTGCATCTATGGTTTGGGTTCGCCGGCCGAATACGAAAAGGAAAACATGCGTCTGGAAGTCGGCATGACTCTGTCACGCACTGAGTTGCTCCATCGGTTAGTGGCTATTTTTTTCGAGCGCACCAATGCCGACATCAATCCGGGGCAATTTCGTAGCATGGGTAATCGCATCGAAATCATGCCTATCTCGGAAAAATTTATCTACCTGTTGGAAATTTTTGGTGGTCGTCTGGCTAGTATCACCAAAATTGATCCGGTTTCACAAAAAGTGCTCGGGACGCTCGACAATATTTTTCTATTCCCGGCCAAGCATTTTATCACCGACAAAGACCAGAAGGAGCGGGCGCTTATTTCTATTCGCCAAGAGCTCGAGGAACGTCTGAAAGAGTTGGAAGCTGAGGGCAAAGTTTTGGAAGTGGAGCGGCTGAAGCGCCGGACCAACTATGACTTGGCCATGATGGCCGAAATCGGCTACTGCAACGGTATCGAAAACTATTCTCGCCATCTCTCCGGCAAGGCACCGGGTGAGCCGCCCGAGACACTCTTGTCGTATTTTCCGCATACCTCAGATGGGCGCCCGGATTTTTTGACCGTCGTTGACGAGTCGCACGTCACGCTGCCACAGCTGCGGGGGATGTACGCTGGTGATCAGTCACGCAAGAAAACACTGGTGGAGTACGGTTTCCGACTGCCCAGTGCTCTGGATAACCGCCCGCTTCGTTATGAGGAATTTTTGGAACGGGTCGGTCCGGTGGTCTTTACTTCGGCGACGCCAGCTCTCTATGAACGGGAGATCAGCGCCCAGATTGTCGAACAGGTCATCCGACCAACGGGATTATTGGATCCGGAGGTGGCTATTCTTCCTATTCGAGAAAAAACTGACCCATCATTTCCGACCGGAAAGTATCCGGGGCAGATTGGTAACTTCATCGAGCAGACGGTTGAAGAAGTGAAAAAAGGCGGCCGAGTTATTGCTACCACCCTGACTAAGAAGATGGCCGAAGACCTCAGTGTTTACTTGAAAGAGAAAAAAATTAAAGCGGAATATCTGCACAGCGATATCAAGACCATTGACCGTATAAAAATCCTTACTTCTTTTCGCAAGGGGACCTTCGATTGTCTGGTGGGAGTAAATCTCTTGCGTGAAGGACTTGATTTGCCAGAAGTCTCCTTCATCGGTATTTTGGATGCCGACAAAGAGGGGTTTCTGCGCTCTGAAACTTCGCTTATCCAGATTATCGGGCGGGCGGCCCGCAACGCTTCCGGGAGAGTGGTCTTGTATGCAGAATCCATCACCGAATCGATGCGTCGTTCTATTGACGAAACCAATCGTCGCCGGGCTATCCAGCTGACCTACAATACCGAGCACGGTATTACCCCTCAGACCATCAAAAAGAACATTCATGACATCACCGAGCACCTGGAGAGTGATCATGACAAAGCGGTGCGGGCCAATGTGACCCTGGACCAGGAAATTTTTGCCAAGGACCCGGCCAAACTCATCCGCCTCAAAGGAAAAGAGATGCAGGAAGCGGTCAAATTACTCGATTTCGAGACGGCCGCTATTGTGCGCGACGAAATCCGCGCCCTAGAGGAAAGCCTGGGCGGCGAGAAGCAAAAAAAGAGAGGGCGTCGAGCGTAGAGAGAGTGGTCTTTTCTCTGGAAAAAAGATATACTGGCGTTAGATAATAAAAATTAAAGAGACCCTATGACCAATAAGCAAATTTTGGCCACGGTGGTGGGCGTGGGCGTCATCATCATTTTTTCGGCCTTTGTGTACCGCCAGTTTTTAACACAATCTCAGACGGCGTTCCAGCAACAGCAAAACAAAAATGCGATGCAGCCTGTGTCCGAGGGTATGCCGCAGCCGGCCCCTATGGTTCCGCTACCTGACACCATTGACGGCATCACGGCTGATATCGAGAGCGAGACTACTTTGGATCTCTCAGCCATGGATGAAGAATCGGCAGGGGAGGAAAGCGTGCTCAACGAAGACAGTCAAAGCGTTAATAATTTAGGAACTTCTTATGATGAAAACAACTTTTAAAAAATCCCACAAGACACTTCTAACTTTCTTGACTATCGCTGTTTTGACGGCACCAGCTTTGGTTTTCGCTCAGGGGAACTTTGGTGGAGACCGTCCGGCTAGAATAGAAGCTCGTCAGCTCAGTCAGCAGGACCGACAAGGGGCCATACAGGAGAAGCGTGACGCCATGGGGGAAAAGCGCACGGAAATGAATGATAATCGTCAGGCACTCTTTTGTAACCGTTTTACTGAACAGGCCGGGACTATTGCCAATAATCTGACAGAGCGGCGGCAGAACCTGGAAACTCATCAAAATACCCGAGGAGACAAGGTAGCGAGCAGCCGTGATAGTCGGGATAATACGTTTGATGAGAAGCGCTCCGGTTTGGACGAACGGCGGGTAGAAATGTACGCCAAACTTGAGGAGACAGCAGATACCGATGCCAAGAAAGAAGCGGTAGCAGCTTTTCAGGCCACGGTAGAAAAAGCCGTTACGACCCGTCGGGCGCTGGTGGACGAGACTATCGCTCAATTCCGAACTGGAGTGGATGCTACGGTGAGTGGGAGAAAAGACAGTATGCAGGCGGTGGCAGATGCTTTCAAAAAAGAGGTAGACGCTGCCGTTAGCACGGCCAAATCCAGTTGTGATAGCGGGACTGATCCGGCTACTGTACGCACCACTTTCCAGAATAGTCTGAAGGCGGCGCGGACAGCCCTGCAGGATGATCGCAAGAGTGCTGATACGGTAGGGGCGCAGGTCAAGGCATTGGCCGCGGCTAAGCGGGTAGCAATTCAAAAAGCGCTGGATGACTTCAAGGCTACTCTGGAAACTGCGCGGGAAACCCTCAAGGCAGCCATGGGGACCAAATAATTCTTGTCACTGCTCTTCTGATGGATAAACAACAGGCGAGTTTTTCTGACCTCGTGTATGATGTGGTGCGAAAAATTCCCAGCGGCTCAGTTCTGGCCTATGGGGAGGTAGCTGCTTTGGCCGGATTTCCGCGGGCGCAGCGAGCGGTGGGCGCTTTGATGAAAAAAAACTTCGCTCCAGATATCCCTTGTCATCGGGTCATTTGTTCCGACGGCACGGTGGGCCAGTATAACCGTGGAGGCTCGCGCCAAAAACAGCAATTGCTGATACGAGAGGGACTCTCTATCACCCGAGGGAAGGTGCTGCGATAACAGCAGGGGTTTTTGCGCCTGTTGATATTCTTTTCTTTTTCGGCTATACTGCCTATCTTTCCTTTTGAATAGCTATGGTATCTCAACAGAAGCGTCCGAGGCCTGCTCACAAGATCGGCCCATCGGAAATGATCGTCGTGAAGGGCGCGCGGACGCACAACTTGAAAAATATCACCGTTGAGATGCCTCGCAACTCGATGGTGGTGATTACCGGGTTATCCGGCTCCGGCAAATCGTCGCTGGCTTTTGATACTATTTTTGCTGAAGGGCAACGGCGCTACGTCGAGTCGCTCTCGGCCTATGCCCGCCAATTTTTGAATACCATGCAAAAGCCGGACGTGGACGAAATCATCGGTTTGTCACCGGCCATTTCTATCGATCAGAAGTCGGCCAGCCGTAATCCACGCTCGACGGTAGCCACGGTGACGGAAATATACGATTATTTCCGCGTGCTCTACGCACGCTTGGGCCGGCCGCACTGTCTCGTCTGTGATCGAGAAATCCAAAAACTTTCTCCGGAAGAGATGCTGGAAATCGTGTCCAAGCAGGTACAGGAGGCACTACTCTCGCCCAAGAAAAAGAAAGAGCGTTTGATTATTACCGCTCCCGTGGTGCGCGGCCGCAAAGGGGAATACTATCAGCTGCTCTACAATGCGTTGGGCAAAGGGTTCTCGGAAATATTTCTCGATGGTACGCGCAAGAGCCTGCGTGAACAAATCATTCTTTCAAAAAACAAGAAACACGACATTGATTTCATCGTGGATGAATTACCGCTCGTGGAATTTGAGAAATTTCCTCAGACCTCTGGCGAGCGTCTCTCAGAAGCGGTGCAGCGGGCGCTGGAAGAAAGTGACGGGTTGGTCCAAATACATATCGGCAAGACCAAGCTGGTGCTCTCGTCCAAATTTTCCTGTCCCTACGACGGGTTTTCCTATCCGGAAGTGGAGCCGCGTTTGTTTTCTTTTAATTCACCCTATGGAGCTTGCGAGGCATGCAACGGTCTCGGCACCAAACATTTTTTTGGTGATGACCCGTGCGAAGTCTGCCAGGGCACGCGTTTGCGTGAAGAAGCACTTCATATCTTGATCGGGGGAAAAAATATCGTCGAGGTGACCGGCATGATGATCGGGGATGCCAAAGATTTTTTCGATACTTTGGTCCTGACGGCGCGCGAACAGGAAATTGCTGCTGTGGTGTTCCGGGAAATCGCTAGTCGGTTGCAGTTTTTGCTCAATGTGGGACTCAATTATCTGACCCTCAATCGACGAGCCAATACGCTCTCCGGCGGTGAGGCTCAGCGTATCCGTTTGGCCAGCCAGCTGGGTTCCAAACTAGTGGGCGCGCTGTATGTTTTGGACGAGCCGACCATCGGATTGCACCAGCGTGATAACGAGCGCCTGATCGAGACGCTCGAGGCCTTGCGTGACCTGGGCAACACCATTATTATCGTCGAACACGATGAAGATACGATTTTTGCTTGCGACTACATCGTTGACATCGGTCCCGGGGCCGGAGTGCATGGTGGGGAAGTAGTGGTGGCAGGCTACTTACACGAGCTCCTGACGGCGCCCAAAAACCCGTCTCACTCTCTGACGCTCTCCTATCTGCGTAAAGAAGAGATGGTAGCTATCCCCACCACGCGGCGGACCAAAGAAAAGGGCCTGCTCAAAATCCGGGGCGGCAACCTGTTCAACATCAAGAACATGAATGTCGATATCCCGCTCGGCCGCCTCAACGTCATCACGGGCGTGTCGGGCTCCGGCAAATCGACGCTCCTCTACGAAATCATCCACAAGAACCTCCAGGGGCGTTTCGACCGGCGGTACAAATCTAACGAAGTCTATAACTGTCAGTCTATCACTGGAACGGAATATCTGTCGCGGGTGGTGATGATTGATCAGAGTCCTATCGGGCGCACCCCGCGCTCTAATCCGGCCACCTATACCGGAGCCTTCACTCATATCCGCGATCTCTTTGCCGCCAGCGAGGAAGCACGTGTGCGCGGGTGGAAGGCTGGCCGTTTCTCTTTCAATCGTCCCGGCGGGCGCTGCGAGACCTGTGAGGGCAACGGATTTATCGCGGTGGAGATGCACTTTTTGCCGACCGTTTATGTGTCGTGTGACGTGTGTGATGGCCGGCGGTTTACCCAGGAGACGCTCGAGGTGAAATACAAACACAAGAGCATTTATCAGGTTTTGGAAATGACCATCGAAGAGGCGTTCTCGTTTTTCGCTGACATTCCGGCTATCGCGGATCGGCTGAAGACCCTCAACGAAGTAGGGTTAGGTTATCTGAAACTTGGCCAATCGGCTACGACGCTCTCCGGCGGTGAAGCCCAGCGAGTGAAAATTTCTTCTGAACTGTATCGTCAACATATCGAACGCACAATCTATCTCCTTGACGAACCAACTATTGGCTTGCACTACGAGGATGTCAAAAAATTGATTGAGATTCTGGAACGCTTGGTGGTGAAGGGTAATACCGTCATGGTCATCGAACACAACATGGATTTGATCAAGTCCGCTGACTATATCATCGACATCGGTCCAGAAGGCGGGGCGGGCGGCGGCCAGGTAGTGGCCACCGGTACCCCCGAGGAAGTTTCCTTTAAGAAAGCCTCTTATACAGGCCATTATCTGAGAAAAGTGTTGACACCCAAGAAATAGCGTCCTATGCTCAGGGTGGTTCTTTTCACTTGACCCTTGAAAGGAGGTCATCATGGATTTCATACTTAAACCATCGCCCGATATGTCGGGTGTCCCATTCGTTTTTACAGCGGATGAAATTCAGGAGTTTTTTGACGAGAAAGGAAGATTTCAGTTGAAAAAGCTCCGACAGCGACAAGCCGAAAAAGCGATGCAGGTGGTGCTCTTTGGCTATCACTCTTTGATGACCAAACGACCGGAAGAAGTTCATGAGCATGCTCGGCTCAAGCACTTTTCGCTCGTAAAGGCTCGTCACGTGCGTCGGGGGTATTACCTCATGACGGTTGAATATGTTCGGGGCGGGAAAATGTGGAGGCACATCTTCCGTTTTGTACGACACACCAATGGAGGTCTCAGTGGAACGCTGTATTTCAACTCGCGTCGGCGCATTACCGCCCGATAATTACGAACCAAGGGGATTCCCCTGACGGACCTGTCGCCATTGCGCTTCGGGTCCGTTCTTCTTTTGTTTGATAATATGCTCCCGGAGTGCTAGGGTAGAGAGGCACTCTTTTTCTTTTTCTATGACCCAAAAACAAGCGCTGGCGCTTCTGAAAACGGGGGCTAATGTTTTTTTGACCGGTGAAGCCGGCTCAGGCAAAACCCATACCATCAATGACTATACGGCTTACCTGCGTGAGCACGAGATTGACTATGCCGTGACAGCCTCGACCGGTATCGCCGCTACGCATATTCATGGCATGACGCTCCATTCGTGGAGCGGCATCGGTATTGAGACTTCTTTGGATCAGGACACCGTTAAACATATTGCGGAGAATCGCTACGCCGCCAAGCGTATCAAAAGAGCGCAGGTGCTCATCGTCGATGAAGTGTCTATGCTCGATGGCACGGTGCTTTCTTTGGTGGAGCGGGTGTGTCGGAAGGTACGCAAGAGCCAGCGTGCTTTTGGTGGGCTACAAGTGGTCTTGGTGGGGGATTTTTTTCAGCTACCGCCAGTGTCCTCATCCGGAAGAACGGTAGAGTTTGCTTTTGACTCCGAGGCCTGGCAGGTGATTGCTCCAACCGTGTGCTATCTGACGGAACAACATCGCCAAGAGGATGGCATTTTTTTGGACTTGTTGGCCGCGATTCGTCGAAACGATTGTGACGAAACACATGTTGAGGTTATCCGTGAACGCCTCACTTCATTGGAAGAATTGCCGGACGATATGACCCGTCTGTTTCCCCATAATAAAAATGTCGACACCATTAATATTTCTGAGCTGAAAAAATTGCCTGGCAAGAGTCGTGTGTTTCTCATGGCTGCCCGTGGCCCGGCGACGCTCTCTGACGCGCTCATTCGAGGGTGTATTTCACCGGAACGATTGGAGCTGAAAGAAGGGGCAGTGGTGATGTTTACTAAAAACAATCCTCAGCTCGGGTTCGTCAACGGGACGTTGGGCTCGGTCATCGGTTTCGATAGCGTGAGCAAATATCCGTTGGTCGAGACGCACGAGGGTCGACGGATTTTGGTGGAGCCGATGGAGTGGAGTATTTCCGAGGGGGATGAAGTGCTGGCCAAAATCACTCAGCTACCGCTCAAATTGGCCTGGGCTATGACCATCCACAAGAGTCAGGGCGTCAGTCTGGATGCAGCGGTCATGGACCTCTCCCAGGCTTTTGAATTCGGTCAGGGCTATGTAGCCCTCTCACGAGTCAGACGATTGTCGGGAGTGCATCTTCTCGGTATCAATCAACGAGCCTTGGAAGTACATCCGGTGGTTTTGGAAAAGGATCAGGAGTTTCACCTGGCATCGCGGTTAGCCGAAAAAGAGTGGCAACGTTTGCCCGAAGAGAGACTGCATGACCTGGAGAAGCAGTTCATCGTCCGGTGCGGCGGCAAAATCAAGAAAGGACCGAAAGTGAAAAAAGCCAAGCCTGAGAAAAAAACAACGGACCAGGGTCCGGCCCCGGTGTGGTCGGTGGATGCTTTGCGTGAAAAATATGTCAATGCCTATCGAGCTTGGGAGCCCAAAGAAGAAAAACGCTTACGCAATCTTTTTGAAGAAGCATTGCCTATTAAAGAAATCGCGGACATGTTGGGTCGTCAGCCGGGCAGTATCCGCTCGCGTTT
Source organism: Candidatus Moraniibacteriota bacterium (assembly GCA_038208355.1). Taxonomy (GTDB): domain Bacteria; phylum Patescibacteriota; class Minisyncoccia; order Moranbacterales; family UBA1568; genus UBA1568. The sequence goes on along the minus strand of JBBQYU010000033.1, from coordinate 1,148 downwards.
GAAAAAATTGGAACTGCTATAAAAAAAACTGCCCGGTGGGGCAGTTTTTGTTTTAGGGGAAAAAGTGCTAGTGATATTCTCCGACGCGGTCGTCTTGGGCGTCGAGGGCCCTCAGGCGTTCAATGGCCTTCTCTGGTTCATGGATGCCCTCTATCAGAATGGTGCGGCGGGCTTCTTCATCTTGGTCGTGAAAACGGAGTTGTGGATTTTTCCCTACCTGTTGGTGATAGCGTTGTTCTAATTCTGTTGTGCTGAGGTTTTCCAGAGTTTCCTCCTCCTCTTTCGTAGAACGCAAATCAAGTGGCAATTGCTCCATGTGGTTTCCAGGCATAGGCGTGGGTTAAGGGAATAATTCTGGTTCTAGTATACCATTTTTTCCTCGGGTGGAGCAGGGGAAAAGTTTTGGGTGTATAATGGAAGTGTCTTAATAATCCTGTAAATCCTTTCTCTTATGGAAGCAGAGAACATTAATCGCTACGTGGCCGAGCGTATCCGCGTCGGGGTCGGCCAGGCAGCCATCAAAGAAGAGCTTTTGGCCGTCGGTTGGACAGAGGACGAGGCTGAGGCGGGCTATCGGGCCGGACTAGTGGCTTTTGGTGTGCCAGTCCCGACAGAGGGGAATCGTCCCACATTGTCACGACAGGCTTCGACGGTGGATGTGGTTATTAACTTTTTCTCTTTTATCTTGCTCGGTATCGCGGCCACGGCGTTAGGAACTTTGTTTTTTCAGGTGATTAACCTTTCCTTCCCGGACGCTTTGGATGCCATGAACATGTATAGCGCCAGTCAGGCCGCCAGTTCTATCCACTATGCCATCGCCGCGCTCTTGGTCAGTTTCCCGCTTTACTTTTTTGCCATGCGTCTGTGGTTCCGCAAGTTTCGTGAAGACGAAGGGCGGAGTGAGTCGCGTCTGTCCAAGTGGCTCACCTATCTGGTGTTACTCGTCACGGCGGTTACTATCGTGGGCGACCTCATCACAGTCATCTTTACGCTTTTGCAGGGCGAGATAACGGTGCGCTTTTTCCTCAAGGCCGTAGTCATCCTGGTGATAGCCGGGGCCATCTTCGGCTTTTACTATCTGGAGCGACGTAAAATTCAGTATCACAAGGATATTCCCCGGAGTACCTTTCAGTTTCTGGGACGCGGGA
>JBBQYU010000032.1:0-10432 GCA_038208355.1 Candidatus Moraniibacteriota bacterium | reverse complement strand
TGCAGGGGTTGGCCATCGCCTTTTCGGTGAGCACAATTCTCAACGTCAGCCTGCTCTACCTATTTTTGCGGCGGAGACTTTCTTTTTGGGATGATAAAGATATATTTTTGCCGATAGCTAAGATCGTCGTCGCCTCGCTTTTGGCCGGAGGAATCGCCCAAATCTCGAAATACGTTTTCGCTTTGACGACCAATGAACTTGATACCTTTGTGGAAGTCTTTTTGCAGCTGCTTTTGGGATTAACCATTGGCAGCGGAGCCTTCATCGTCTTTGCTTATTGGTTCAAGATTGAAGAATTGGAGCGCGTCCGCCGTTTTCTGTTGAGTAGGATTTTTCGTCAGCCTGAAACCGTGGCCTTGGCCGAGGATCATCCTGAGCGCGGCGATTGGTAGTCAAATCCTATCTTCTTTTTCCTTTTTGGGCTTGCTTTTCGGAGGCTTTTCGTTTACGCTGCGAGGTACGATAATAAGGAGTTCGTATGGTAATAGTTGGTTACCGGCCGTGTTTTATCATGATATTCTGATACTATGGATACTAGCCTGAGACAAAAAAATATCCGCAACTTTTGCATTATTGCCCATATTGATCATGGCAAGTCTACCTTGGCTGACCGGTTACTCGAGCTGACTAAAACGGTTGAAATGCGCAAGATGAAGGAGCAATTGCTTGATCAAATGGATTTGGAACGTGAGCGTGGTATTACTATCAAGCTTCAACCGGTGCAGATGCATTATGTCTATCAGGGGGTGGAATATATGCTCAACCTGATTGATACGCCCGGGCATGTGGATTTTCACTACGAGGTATCGCGCTCGCTGGCGGCGGTCGAGGGAGCGATTCTTTTGGTTGATGCGACCAAGGGGGTGCAGGCCCAGACGCTCGCCAACTTGTACTTGGCTATCGATCAGGGATTGGAGATTATCCCGGTGATTAACAAAATTGATCTGCCGAATGCTCAGGTAGAAAAGACCAAAAAAGAAATCGTTCATATTTTGGGATGCAAAGAAGAAGATATCCTTACGGCCTCCGGTAAGACGGGGACAGGCGTCCGGGCCGTGCTCGAACGAGTGATTGAACGGGTACCAGCACCGAAGGGCGATGAGGAGGCGCCATTGCGCGCTCTCATTTTTGACTCTGTGTATAACACCTACAAGGGCGTCGTCGCGTATGTAAAGGTGGTGGATGGATCGGTCAAGCGTGATGACCTGCTCCATATGTTGGGAACAGAAAAAGACGGCCTGACGGTAGAGGTCGGACTTTTTCACCCACATTTGGTGCCTACGGACATCCTGCGAGCGGGCGATATTGGATACATCGCGACCGGATTGAAGGAAGTGGGGCACTGCCGGGTGGGTGACACGGTCACCTGGAAGCCCAGGAGTCGTCAGGAGGCCGAGCTGCTCCGTTTGCCCGGGTACAAAGAAATCAAGCCGGCCGTGTACGCCAGCTTTTATCCGGTGGACGGCGATGATTACACGCTCATGCGTGATGCCCTCGACAAACTCAAACTCAACGACGCGGCCTTTACTTTTGAGCCGGAAAGTAATCAGGCCCTGGGGCGCGGGTTTCGCTGTGGGTTTCTGGGTCTGCTTCATTTGGAAATTATTCAGGCGCGGTTGGAGCGTGAGTTTGATATGGCCCCGACGATTACTACGCCTTCCGTGGTCTATGAACTGCAGGTGCGAGACGTGCCGGAGCGTGTTGAACTATATTCTCCGACAGATTTACCGGACCCGACTACGATTGAGGCTATCTATGAGCCGTACGTGACGCTGTCTATCGTAGTGCCGAGCGAATATCTAGGCAACGTCATGACCCTTACTCAGAATATTCGGGCGGACTATAAGAATACGGAGTATATTGATGAAGAACGGGTGCTTTTAACCTTTGAGGCGCCACTTATGGATGTGATTGTGAATTTTCATGATGAGTTGAAAAGCGCTTCTTCTGGTTATGCTTCGATGAATTATGAATTGTTGGGTTACCGAGAGAGCGATGTGGTGAAGTTGGAAATTATGGTGGGTGGTGATCATATCGATGCTTTCGCGCGTATGATTCCCCGACGAGCCGCCTATGAAGAGGGGAAACGGGTGGTGGAAAAGCTTAAAGAGGTTATTCCGCGCCAGAACTTTACTATTGCTATTCAGGCGGCCATCGGGGGCAAGGTAATTGCCCGCGAGACGCTTTCGGCCTATCGCAAGGATGTGACAGGCAAGCTTTACGGAGGGGATTTTTCACGCAAGAAGAAACTCTTGGAAAAACAGAAGAAGGGTAAGAAGAAGATGCGTGATATCGGTAAAGTCTCTATCCCTAGCACCGCCTTTTTGGCCGTGTTGAAGAAATAACAAACACAAGGCTATAGTTTCTTGTTTTACTGCTTTTGCCAATTATGCGTATTTTCGCTATACTGGATACGTAAATATTTTATACAATTTTATGGCTGTAGCATTTACCGCAGAGAATTTTGATCAGGAGGTCTTGAAAAGCGAGACGCCGGTATTGGTGGATTTTTGGGCGCCCTGGTGTGGCCCGTGTCAGCTGATGGGACCGGTGATAGACGAATTGAGCGCTGAGGTGACGACTGTCAAGGTAGGAAAGCTCAATGTCGATGAACACCCGAGTATCGCGCAGAACTATGGAGTGATGTCGATTCCGACTATGAAAATTTTCAAAGGCGGTCAGGTGGTGAGGGAATTCGTCGGTGTGCAGTCCAAGGAAACGCTCAAAGCTGAGCTCGGCAACATCTAAACCTCAGGGCAACTCAAAAAAACAAAAAGTCGTATGAAAATCTATAAAGAGCGGATTGATCTGGAAAGCAAGACCCAGATTGAGTTCATGGATATTACTGATCGGGTCCAGGAGGTTGTGGACCGTTCAGGGGTACGTGAAGGGCAGGCGCTCATTTATGTGCCACACACCACCATGGGGGTGGCCATCAATCACAATGAGTCCATGCTGTTGCAGGATTTTATGCGCGTCCTGTATAAAATCGTGCCGGTAGATGCTCAGTATTCGCACGACCTTTTTGAGCTGCGCCGCAAGGCTGGAGCCTCCGACGGTCGTAGCAACGGACACTCACACTGTAAGGCGATACTTTTGGGTAATAGTGAAACAGTGCCAGTGGAAAAGGGAAAGCTCCTTTTGACGGAACGCCAGAGTATTTTTGCGGTCGAGTTCGATGGTTCTCGTACGCGTGATGTCTTTATTCAGGTGATTGGCCTTTAGGCCTTGTCTTGATTTCATCAATCATATGGGTAGTGGATTGGTAGAGACTCTGATGGCCCGAGGATACCTCAAGTCCCCAGCGATTATTGCGGCTTTTCAGGAAATTCCTCGCTCTGACTTTGCGGCGGAAGCGTTTCGGGTAGAGGCAGAGAGTGATATGTCGCTTCCTATCACCCATGGGCAGACGCTCTCGCGACCCCAAGCGGTGGCCCAGATGCTCGAATTATTAGACCCCAGGCCGGGGCAGTGTATCCTCGATGTTGGTAGTGGCTCTGGTTTTACCAGCGCTTTGCTTGGGCATATCGTTGGTACAGCGGGCAAAGTGGTCGCTCTGGAGCGCCTCCCAGAGCTGTATACGGTTGGAAAAAAGAATATTGAAAAGTTCTCTCTTATTCATGCTGGTATCGTGGAATGTGTCTTGGGTGACGGAGCGCTCGGCTATGAGGCCTTCGCTCCGTATGATCGTATTCTGGTTTCAGCGGCTGTCGAGAGCGTCCCTCCCGCTCTTAAAAAACAACTGAAGGTTGGTGGGATAATAGTATTGCCTCTTGGCCGTCAAATCGGTCGTTTGGAAAAGAGCGCGGATGGCACGTTTCTGGAAGAAACGTTCCCCGGTTCAGCGTTTGAGCCGCTCATAGAAAAATAATTTAATTGTATTCTTGTGCGAAAATTCATACTCATTGCGGCGCTGCTTTCTCTCGGGTCAATAACCTTTTTTGTTTTTGGTTCTTATGCCACTGATCATTTTACGGGGTCGGTTAAAGGCGAGCAGATTTTTGAGGTGAAACAGAATGAAGATGCTCGGGCGTTAGGGCAACGCTTGGAGGAGAAGGGTATTGTGTTTTCTCAGTATACGTTCCTCTGGTATCTGTTTCATGAGGAAAAGCTTCACAAGTTGGTGGCGGGTCGTTATGCCCTGGACGGGGCCATGATCGTGCCTGAAATAGCCACGATGATGACGCTTGGTAAAACAGTATCTAATGACATTAGAGTTACTTTTCCTGAAGGCTGGACGATGGCCAATATGGCCGAGCGACTGACGGCACATAATCTCCCCGGGAAAGAATTTCTTGCCCTAGTTTCTCAATCGAATCCAGAATGGCGCACTCGGTTTGACTTTCTTGCTAATCTTCCTTCTGGAGCGACTCTGGAGGGGTATCTTTTTCCCGATACTTACTTTTTCGCTCCTCAGGCGACCGCTCAGGATATCGTGATGGTTTTGCTACAGAATTTTGGAAAAAAATGGAACAGTCTTACTGGACAGCCGACCGATGGAACGTTTGATCCTAAGCGTATCCATGCTGTAGTGACTCTGGCAAGCATCATTGAAGAAGAGGGGCGAACGAGGGATGAGCGCGACATGATCAGTGACGTTTTTTGGAAGCGCATTGCCATCGGCCAGCCACTGCAAAGTGACGCGACTATCAACTATATCCACGGGACCACTCGTCTGCAGCCGACCCTGAAAGATACGGAGGTCGACTCACTGTATAATACCTATAAGAACCCTGGTTTGCCGCCTGGACCAATCAGTAGTCCGGGTCTGGACTCCTTGCGAGCCGCTCTTTTTCCGAAGAGTAATCCCTTCTACTATTTTCTCGTGGACGCCAAGACGGGCGAGACGGTGTATTCACAGACTTTTGAAGAACATATCCAGAACCGTCAAAAACACGGACTCTGATAGATCGAGCGAATAAATATGGTCCGGAAAAAATAAAAAAACAGGAGGTGCGTATGAAATTTACTTCACGAAAGATTGTCGGCATTTTTCTGGTTTTGATTACCGGACTTTTGTCATTAGTTGCTTGGAGGCTTTTTTTCATTATGCTCTTCGCTTTTGACTTGAGCCATACCTTACAAACGTTACTTGCTTTTTCGCTTCTCAGTATAGGGTTTCTTCTCGGTACTATTGTCTGGCGTGAGCGGATGTTTCAGTTATCGGGAGGACTGGCTCTTTTTTTACCCAGTCTCATTTTTATCCATACCTGGTATCATTTTGTTCTTGTCGCTTTTGCAGTACTCTTGTCCCTGTTGGCGAGTATAGATGTTCAAAAGGAAGTTAAAGAACGAGTTGTTTTTCATTTTTTCAAAAATATTCGTGCCGGTTCGTCGCTTTTTATCTTGAGCCTGGTCTTTGTTCTTTCCAGTGGTTATTTCGCTTCTATTCGCACAGAATCATGGGAAGACTTGGTCCCGCGTTTTCAGGTTGGTGAGGGAACCGCTAGTGTGATTTTCCGTGGGGCGGCTTATTTCTACCCGGAATTCAAACAGTTGTCTCAAGAGGGGATTACCGTTGACGAATTTTTGGACAGCCTGGAACAGACCCCGCAAAATATCAAGGACCTCGCTTCACCTTCATATAATTCTCAATCATTGAGTCAGGATACTCTGTCGGATGGCCGGGATATTGCCTTGATTCACGAGCTTTATCTGAGGACTGGTCGTGAGCAGATTGCTCAACTGGTTGGCCAGCCAGTGGTGGGCAATGAGAAAATAGCTGATATTTTTTCCACTGCCATTCAGTACAAAATCATCGCTTCGTTGAGGGGTCAGAAGTCATCCCAGCACGTCTCCCCCCAGATCGTTCCTTTGGTTTTAGCTGTGCTGCTCTTTCTCACCCTCTTACCGCTAGGAACACTCCTTAGTTTCCCTTGGATATTTTTAGGATTTCTGCTGTTTCGTCTGCTGCTGGCTCTTCACGTGCTGGAGCTGGTCAAGCTTCCTCGGGAGCAGGAGACTTTAGCCGAATAAGCCATTGGGAACGCGGCGGTGAATTGGCACTCTTTCAAAGAGATTGCTAATTTTTTTCTTTTAGGGTAGTATGGAAAAACTAACATAATGGACTATGGCTGTGAATTATTATGACGTTTTAGGGGTTGCCAAGGGGGCGTCCGAAGACGAAATCAAAAAAGCATTCCGAAAATTGGCGCACAAGTACCATCCTGACAAGGGCACGGGCGATGAAAAGAAGTTTAAGGAAATAAACGAGGCTTATCAGGTGCTTTCCAAAAAGGATAAGCGCGCCCAGTATGACCGGACCGGTCAGGACTTTCATGGTCAGGGCCAGGGTCAGGGTGGAGGTGCTCAGGGTGGCGGCTTTGGCGGCTTTGAAGGATTTGACTTCGGCGGAGCTTCCCAAGGATTTGACTTTTCCGGGACTGGTTTTGAAGACGTGTTCTCCAATATTTTTGGTGGTGCGCGTGGTGCCGGACGGGGCCGGACCAAAGCGGGTTCAGATATCCAGGTGGATATAGAAATTTCTTTTGAAGAAATGGTGCGGGGAGTTAAAAAGGAAATGCGTTTGCGAAAGTTCTCGCGCTGTGAGGAATGTCATGGTACGGGAGGGAAGGCTGGTTCGAAAGAAACAACGTGCACACAGTGCAGCGGCAATGGTCAGGTGCGCCGAACCGTGCAGAGTATTTTTGGGGCCATGTCGCAGGTGGTAGTGTGTGATAAGTGTCAGGGTCGCGGCAAAACCTATGCTGAGAAATGTCACACCTGTCATGGAGAGGGCCGAGTACAAAAAGAAGAAACCGTTGCAGTAGACATTCCGGCCGGGATGCATGATGAGCAGACGTTGTCGCTTTCTGGTCATGGGGCCGCTGGAGAGTTCGGAGCACCCGCCGGCGATCTCTTTATTACCGTGCATGTACGACCACACGCCTTTTTAGTGCGTCGGGGTGATGATATCATCTCGCAGTATGCTATGAGTTTTACTGAGGCAGCGCTCGGCGCCAAGGTGCCTATTCAGACGATTGATGGCGAAATGATTATGAAGATTCCTGCCGGTACCCAGCCGGGAGAAGTTTTCCGTATCAAAGGGAAGGGTGTGCCACATTTGCAACAGTATGGCCGCGGAGACCATCTGGTAACGGTCTCTCTCGCTGTACCCAAGAAACTTTCTTCTGAGGAAAAGTATCATATCGAGGCGCTGAAAAATTTGAAGTAGAAGATTCTTACTCCACGCCGGGGCAAGCCAGTGGTACTTTGGAAGGTTGCTTGGCGAGAGGACTTTTTAGAGCGTAACTGTTCCTCAAAATATTTTCCCTTTTCTTCCCCTTTCTTTCCGACGAACATCCCTGACTCGCTTCATCGAACCGGGCGCTGCCTACTCGAGACCATCGTGTCGACGCTCGACGGTTACCGATACGCTCATCACGGATGTGACCGTCGGAAACCGGAGAAAGAAAATGAAAAATATTTTTAGGAACAAAAAACTATGCCTGTTTGGAAATATAAAATTGAGAGTCTGCCGGAAGGCGGAGAGGGGGAAAGTCATCCGGTAACGGAGGCGCTTTTGCGTGAACGGGGGTTCCTCAATAAGGAAGCACGTGAAAGATTTTTGGTACCGAATTTTGATCGTGATAGTCACGACCCGTTTTTGTTCTTACAAATGGATACGGTGGTGACGCGTATCGGCCGGGCCAAGGAGAGTGGTGAGACGGTGGGGATTTTCGGTGATTTCGATGCGGACGGGGTCACCTCCTCAGTCATTATGCGCGAGGCGCTCTCGGCGCTCGGTATTCCGGTGGCAGTGTATATTCCGGAAAAATTAAACGAAGGGCACGGGTTCAATCTTTTGGCGGTAGATTTTTTTGAGACCAAAGACGTCAAACTTATCCTGACCCTCGATTGTGGGATGACTAATCACGATGCTATCACGGAGGCTAAAAAACGAGGCATCGAAACCATCGTAATTGATCACCATCATGTGCCGGAAATATTGCCGGAGGCCTTCGCCATCATCAATCCGAAACTGCCGAGCGAAACCTATCCTTTCCGGGAACTGTGCGGAGCGGGAACAAGCTTCAAAGTGGCCCAGGCGCTGTATGCGCGTTTTCTGCCGGAACAAGGAGAACAACTGAAGTGGCTCTTGGATGTGGTGGCCACTGGGACGGTAGCGGATGTCATGCCGCTTATCGGTGAGAATCGGGTCATGGTGAAATATGGATTGATTGTCCTCTCCAAGACCAGACGGGTAGGGTTCCAGGAAATGTTTGCCGTGGGCAATATGAAGATTGATGAACACAACCTGCCAGATGCTCGTATGATTGGCTTCCAGATTGCTCCGCGTATTAATGCGGCTTCACGAATGGCTCACGCTATGCTCGCGCACAACCTTTTGATGGAGCAGACCTCGGTCCATGCTCGGACGCTGGCACTTGAGCTTGATGCTTTAAACGTTGCTCGACAGAAACAAAGTACTGCGGTGACTGAACAGGTGCGGAAAATTGCGCTCGAGAAATATGCCGACAAGAAATTTATTTTTGCCGCTGATGAACATTTCCCTTACGGTATTGTAGGGTTGATTGCCGGACGGATTGCCCATGAGTTCAATAAACCGACATGTGTGATGACCAAGGGTGAGCGTACCAGTCAGGGGTCGTTTCGTAGTATTCCGGAGCTTAACATCATCGAGACGATTGAGGCTTGTGGCGAGCTGTTGGAGAAATTCGGCGGGCATGCTCAGGCCGCCGGCATGACGATAAAAAATGAAAACATGGACGCGTTTTATGAAAAATTTAATGCCTTGGTAGAGGAAAAATTATCTAAGGTGGTGACGGAGCCGGAACAGTGGATTGATGTGCGCTTGCGACCAGAACACATCACGAGCAAATTCTATCGCGATATTATGCTTTTCGCCCCGTTTGGCGAGGGCAACCCGGAGCCGGTTTTTGCTTTGGAAAATGTCACTGTCCGGGAGGCCCGCTTGGTGGGTAATGGTAGTAAGCACCTGAAACTTAGTCTGATGGCGTCTGACAGCCCGAAGTGCTTTGAGGCCATTGGGTTTTCGCTGGGAAACGGCTTCCCGGATTTACAACCCGGCGAGGCCTTGGACGTTGCCTTCACCCTTTCGGAAAACACCTGGAACGGCTCGACCAGCCTCCAGCTCAAATTAGTCGATATCATGCGCAAGAAGGGATAATGTGCTATTCTAGAGAGGAATTAATCCTTGTTTTTCTATGGAAAAAATAGTGATGTACAGCGATGGTGGCTCACGGGGAAATCCCGGTCCGGCCGCCTTGGGTGTCTATATTGAGACCTTAGACAAGCGTTTTGGGGAGTTTTTGGGCACCAAGACCAATAATGAGGCAGAATACATGGCCATTGTGGCGGGACTGAAGAAAATCAAGGCCCTGGTAGGGAAGGCGACGGCCAAGAAAACGGCCGTAGAGTGCCGGATGGACAGCGAACTGGCTTGTAAACAACTGAACCATGAATACAAGATTGAAAACGAGAAATTGCAGCCGCTGTTCTTTCAGGTATGGAACCTGATGCTTGATTTTAAGACGGTGCATTTTGTTCATGTTTATCGGGAGAAAAATACAGTTGCTGACGCTGAGGCCAACAAGGCGATGGATGCTCACAGCAGACAAAAATCATTACTTTAATATACGCGTATGACCTTGAAGAAAAAGATAGTGGGCGGAATCATTCTGTTGGCGCTTGGCGGGTGGGGGTGGTATTCCTTTCAGAACCGTAATACCGGCGAAGTGGTGCCAACGGAAACCGTCAAACGCGGCGACGTGTCTGAGACCGTGAGCGTCACCGGAGAGCTCTTTCCGACAGTATACGCGGATCTTTCCTTGAGAGGGTCGGGAATTATCGATACTATCATGGTGCAGGATGGAGATATGGTAAAGGCTGGTGATAGGATTGTTTCTCTTGATCGGCAGGTGTTGTTTTCAGGATTGCAGGCGTCTCGTCTCAGTTTGGCGATAGCGGTAGAAAATGAAAAACTGGCCCGGCGCCACTGGGATGATCTCAAGCCGGAAGAAAAGGCGGCTAAGAAATTAGCGACGGAGCAGGCCCGCGAATCGGTGCGGAGCCTGGAGGCACAGATGCGAGAAAGTGTTCTGGTGTCACCTTTGGCCGGGCAGATATCACGATTCGATAAGCGAGTTGGGGAATCGGTAATGCTGGGAGCAGTGATTGCTCGAGTAGCCGAACCGGGCGACTATGTATTGGAGGCGCGCGTACCGGAGTCGGACATCACCAAGGTGGCTCTGGGTATGAAGGCGAAAGTGACTTTTGATGCGCTCTCTAACGATGATATTTTCGATGCGGAAGTAGCGACCATTGATCTCTCTTCGACGGTGCTCCAGGGGGTGGTCTCCTACAATGTGAAATTTCGTTTGAAGGCTATTGATACCCGTCTTAAGGATGGTATGACGGGTAATATCGATATCGAGACAGCCAAACAATC
>JBBQYU010000031.1:0-10667 GCA_038208355.1 Candidatus Moraniibacteriota bacterium | reverse complement strand
TTACCCCGAAGGACATAGGGATCTGTCCCATCAAAACCGATACTACCACCCGTATAGATAGTATCAAGGAGATCAGGAAGCACTGTCCACGTATCCGTCACAGTATCGTAGTGATAAAACTTTCTGGAATAGCCACCAAATATCACATAGATGCCCGTACCTCCATCAGCAACCATATCAGCGCCATAATAGGTCGGAAATGGCAGATCTGACAGGTCTGTCCATTCATTCAAAATGGAATTATACTTCCAGAACGCCTTGTCGGAATAGCCGCGCATGACATACAAATCATCTCCGACGAAGATTGAGCTTGAGCCGGGACCGATAGAATCCGGTGGTTGCGTCCAAGTGCGGGCCGACCAATTGCCATCAGATGCAAGCTGTATGGCATCTGTAGCGCTATCAAGGGATAAATCCGTCGTCGTTCCCATGCCCCACTCGGTTTCGGTCGTCACTGATTTCATATACGGCGCTCCAGAAACATTCATCCCGCCGATATACACCGCCAGCACCGCCACAGCGGTCACGATACTGCTGCGCCACGAAAACGCCCACGTCATCTTGCCGAGGAACGCAAACTTTTTCTGGAGAAGATCACCCGCCTGTGCTCTGCGCCGATGCCACCAGTAGGATCGTCCATGACTCGCTTGGCTGGCGACATGGCTCGCCAAAAATTCTTCGAGACTCTCCGCCTCGATAACGATCTGGTGCTTCTTTTCCGGCAAAGATTTTTTGCTTCGAATATGCTTCCAGGAAAGCGTTACTCGCTGTGCCAGACGCCCAAAAAAAGCAAGGGGAGAATATTGACGACGAACCATGCGCCGCGATGTTACCCGACCAGTCACTCCCTGTGTCTCCACTCGTCTCACCCAATGCTGCACCCGAGTATGTTTTTCCGCCGAAACCACGCGTTTACTTTTCATCGGGCTCTTTTTCTTTTTTCCCACACTAAGCACAACACTCTCCCGAGCATTTGAGATTTTTTTCAGTGATGATTTTTCTTTTACTATCGCCATTGCTCTGCTTTTTTCTACTACCAAAAAACAAACAAAACGAACTTCGATTTCGCTCTCACACCGTCCTATTTAGTATACCACAAAATGCGCAAAAATGGGGGGGTAAACCCACCCTCTTTTTGGCTTTAGATACGGAAAACAATGACGTCACCGTCCTGCACAATATAATCCTTACCCTCCAAGCGAAGCGTCCCCTGGTCACGGCCTGCACTCCACGAACCCGCTTCTAAAAGCTTACTCCAATGAATGACTTCCGCGCGGATGAATTTTTCCTCAAAATCACCATGAATAGCGGCTCCTGCTTGCGGGGCCGTCGAACCCTGATGGATTGTCCAGGCTCGTGTTTCTTCCACCCCGGTAGTGAAATACGTCATCAGCCCCAAGAGCGCATAGGCTTTCTTAGCCAAATCACCGATGTGCGACTCTAGTCCCATCTCGGCAATTTCCTCCGCTGACATTTCGATTAATTCTTCTTCAATCTTGATATCGAGTTTGACGTGCGGTCGAGCTTCGAGCTCCGGCGCCAGTGATGCATCGACATCTGAAACATTATACACATAAAGAAAAGGCTTAGTGGTAAGGAGTTGTAATTCTTTGACAATTTTCTGCTCCTCTAGAGAGAGAGTGACCACCAAAGCATGAGGCAAGCGTCCGGCCTGAAACTCTGTTTCTAATTTTTCCAGCACTGCCATTTCCGCCAAAGCCTCTTTGTTACCCGCTCGCGCCTCTTTGATAGTTCTCAGTTTGCGCTTGGTTACGGTTTCCAAATCAGCCAGCATCAGCTCCGTATTGATAATTTCGATATCCTCGGTCGGCTCCACGCGGTTGTGGACATGAATAATATCCGGGTTCTCAAAGGCGCGCACTACTTCGACGATAGCATCCACCTCACGGATATTGGCCAAAAACTTATTACCCAGTCCTTCCCCTTCACTCGCTCCTTTCACGAGTCCAGCAATATCAACAAACTCAATAACGGCCGGAATGATTTTCTTACTCCCCGACAAAGCCGAAAGCTTGGACAACCGTTCATCGGGCACTTCCACAATCCCCACGTTGGGTTCGATAGTACAAAACGGATAGTTGTTGATATCCACCGACTTCTTGGTGAGCGCTTTGAACAACGTAGATTTCCCCACGTTCGGCAGTCCGACAATTCCTACTTTAAGACTCATAATGGAGAAGCTTACAGCTCTTAGTCTTTGGCTTATAGTATGCCTCATTCTTCCAGAAAAAAGTCTTTTGGTCAATAAAGAAATGTGTTCTGTTGCTTTTCCTCACAAAAGTTTTCTCAAAAAAACCGCAAAAAAACATTACTCATTACACTCTTTTTTTACTCTTTTGTCAACCACCGTCGCTCGCGAGCGACGTGGTCAACCCTACAAAGAAAATGCTATACTATTGGCAGATAATCTCCAAAGCCTTCTTATGAAGCCAGAAATATTCAAAGCCTACGATATCCGTGGTATCTACCCCACCGAAATCAATGAAGATGCTGCCTACCATATCGGCCGGGCCGTCGTGGAGTACTTGCAACCCAAACGCCTCGGCATCGGCCGTGATATTCGCCAATCCAGCCCGAGCCTTTTCGAGGCCTTTTCCCGCGGCGTGATGGATGGTGGTGTCGACGTACTGGATTTGGGTATCATCACTACTCCCATGGTCTACTTCGCGGCCGGGCGACTCGAGATTGATGCGGCGGTTTCGCTCACTGCTTCACACAACCCCCCGGAATACAACGGCATGAAAATCGCCCTGCGCGGTGCTATCCCGGTGGGAGAAAATACCGGCCTGCGAGAAATCCGTGACCTGGCCCTACGTGGCGAGTGGCCAGCCGTCACCACGCGTGGCAGTATGGAAAGTGAAGATGTCAAACATGCCTACTACGGCTACTTTGCCTCTTTTGCCGATTTGAAAGACCGGAAATTTACCATCGCCATCGATACAGCCAACGCCATGGGGGTGCTGGAACTACCTATCTACGAACAGTGGAGCGAAAACCTCACCATTATCAATCTCTACGATGATTTGGAACATCCGTTCGAGTGCCACGAAGCCAACCCTCTCAAACTCGAAACCCTCGACGAGCTACGGGCCAAGGTAAAAGAGTCACACGCCGACCTGGGCATCGCTTATGATGGTGACGCCGATCGCATCGGCTTTGTCGACGAACTCGGTGATATTATCCCGATGGACCTGGTCACCGGCCTTTTGGCTAAAATAATTCTTGCCAAACGCCCCGGCGCCACCATTCTCTATGACCTGCGCTCCTCCCGAGCGGTCAAAGAAATCATCGAAGAAAACGGTGGTAAAGCTATCGAGTGCAAGGTCGGCCACGCCAACATCAAAAAACAGATGCGCGAAGACGGAGCCATCTTTGCCGGCGAATTGTCCGGACACTACTACTTCGAGGAAAACTCTTTCGCGGAAGCCGGCACCCTCCCTGCTCTACTCCTCCTCAATCTCATGACCGAAACCAATCAGACTATTTCTGCCCTAGTCCACGAACTGCGCCGCTATCACCATTCCGGAGAAATTAACAGTGAAGTCCATGATAAAAATGCCGTGCTAGTCGAACTAAAAAAACACTACGCCGATGGGCGGCAGCATGAATTAGACGGATTGAAAGTTGAGTATCCAGACTGGTGGTTCAATGTCCGGCCCTCCAACACCGAGCCGCTGCTCCGTCTCAACCTCGAAGCTACCACCAAGGAGCTCATGGAAGAAAAACAGGCCGAACTCTTAGCTATTATCCGAGGATAGTAATAAATCAGGCTTTAGTAGCCTTTTAAAAAACAACTCTCTTGCACACTTTTCCAGATAGGAGTACAATCGGTACTAATGAACCAGCCACGCCAAAAATGTACCGCCCACACCAAAGCGTCCTAAGACCGCCCTTGTGAGGCGGTTTTTTTCTGGCTCAGAATCAAGAACCTTAACAAAAGAAAGGAGTTCCCATGGCCGCACTCGCCCGTCTCCAGCCCAGAGAACCCGAACCCACTTTCCAGCAAGAATCCGAAGTATCGCCGGTCCCACAATACCGGTGCTACTGCACCATGCTGGACCGAAGGTCGCGCTTCATGCGCAACGGCTTTCGCGAGCTGCCTTGTGATGGAACAACCTGTGCCGCTCGCCGCCAGGAAAGAGAAAGTCAATCCGACTAAAGCAAAACCCGCCCCGTATCACCGGCCGCGGGCTTTTTCTTTGTTGTGTCTTTACTACGAAATCAGTCCTACCTTATCGTAGACCTGGCGCATCTTGGCGTGAGCCAACGGTTTCACTTTTTCCGCTCCGGCCGCAAGAATGGTCAGGACCGTCTCATCAGAAAGGGCGTTCATTCGTTCCTGGAGCGGGGTCAAAAATCCCACAATCACTTCCGCCAAATCAGTTTTGAAATCACCGTACCCCTTGCCAACATACTTCGCTTGGAGCGCTGCTACGGATTCTCCCGAAAGAAGGGTGTAGATATTTATCAGGTTCTTCAAGGCTGGTTTCTCTTCACTATACACGATCTCGCTCCCACTATCGGTCACCGCTTTTTTAATCTTGCGCCGTACTGTCTCAGCATCATCAGTGAGAGCAATATAGTTGTATTCGGAAGCTGCCGACTTGGACATTTTCTTGGTCGGGTCATCCAGACTCATGATACGCGCACCCTCCTTCTTAATTTTGCCCTCCGGTATCACAAAGGTCTCGCCGAAACGCTCGTTAAAGCGCCGAGCCAGCGTCCGGGCCAGTTCCACGTGTTGCAACTGGTCTTCCCCCACCGGCACCACATTCGTGTCATAGAGCAGTATGTCCGCCGCCATCAGGACTGGGTAATCAAACAAGCCTACTCCCGATTCTGCTCCCCCGCCTTTTTGCATCTTATCTTTATACTGTGTCATACGTTCCAGCTCCGCCATACGCGCCAAAGTATTCAAAATCCAAGCCAACTGGGTGTGTTCTGCGATATGCGACTGGATAAAGATAGTTGATTTCTTGGGGTCGATGCCGGCCGCCAAATAGACCTTGGCGATTTCGATGGTTTTCTTGCGGAGTTCCTCCGGGTCCTGTGGCACCGTCATGGCGTGCAAATCCACCACACAAAAAATCGCCTCATAGTCATCTTGAAGGTCTACCCACTGCTTGATGGCCCCCAAATAATTGCCCAAATGTAAATTGCCCGACGGCTGAATGCCCGAAAAAAGTCGTTGTGCCATAAGTAAAAATATCCCCCGAATTACTCTTTTATTGTACCACAACCCGCTCGCGAGCCAGCTCGATGAGGCGGTCCAAAAACCGAGGCATGGTCATGCCTGCGGCCAGCGCCTCCTTGGGGCAGAGACTGACCTCGGCCATGCCGGGCGACGTATTGGTTTCCAGAAAAAAGAGCTTGCCAATTCCGTCCATGCGGAAATCTGAGCGCGACAAACCATCACAGCCCAGGGTCCGATGAGCCAACAGGGCCAGGTCCTGAATCTTTTTGGTCAAGACCATATCGATAGGAGCCGGACACAGTTCCTGGGTTTCTTTAGAAAAATATTTATCATTGTAATCAAAAACCTTATTCCTAATAATCACTTCTACGGGTGGCAACGGATGAATCACTCCTCGGGTGTTATTACCAAAAACTCCACAGGTGAATTCCCGTCCAAAAATATAGCGCTGGACGATGGCCTGAGGAGACTGCTCCAATGCCTTACGCAGACTCTCGGCCACTTCCCCCTCATTCTGCACCAAGGAAAGCCCAATAGTGGACCCGGAATCATTGGGCTTGACGATAACTGGGTAACGAAAATCAGCCGCGATTTTCTTGGCCACCTCTTCACTCTTGCTCTCCTTATCAACTACGAAAAACTCTGCAACCAACATCCCGGCTTGCTTCACCGCTTCCATAGAAATTCTTTTGTCCATAGTTTTCCGACTCGCCTCGGCTCCGGAACCGGTATAGCAAATACCGAGACTATCCAAAAATACTTGGACCTGTCCGTCCTCCCCGAACGCTCCATGTAGGACGTTAAAAAAGACATCGAAGCCCTGAAGGATTTTTTTGGCATCTTCCTGATTGAGGTCTAGGACCTGTGGCGTTTCTCCCTCGCCCAGCAACTGCCAGTGAGTGGCATCGATGACGTCTATCACGGCCACCAGGTACTTCTCTCGCGACAAAGACTTAGCCACGTTGGCGCCTGACAAAAGCGACACTTCCCGTTCGTTGGAGAAGCCTCCGCACAACACCGCGATTTTCAGCTTTCTGGTCTCATCCATATGCCAATATTGTACCACATTTTTTCAGGTCAACGGCCTTCGAATGTAATTTGAAAGTATGAGGAAACGCTCATGTGAAAATCTCAATGTTTCTCCATACTTCCCTTTTCTTACCCTTATCCTCCCTGTTGGGAGCCGGAGAAAGAAAATGATGGTTTCAAAATATCCTCAGCACAATCAAAAAACAGCCCTCGACGGGCTGTTTTTCAAGATGCTGAAGATTACACTTCAATCACCACGGGCAGAATCATGGGCCGCCGTTCCGTCTTGGTAAAGAGGAACTGACCGATGACTTCCCGAATCTGATTGCGAACATTATCCCAATCAATAGAGGTTTCTTTGGACGTCGTGTCTTTAACCACCTTCTGGACTTTGCGCTTGGCCTCATTGACCAGGTCGAAATTTTCTTTGACATGGATAAAGCCACGCGAAGTGATTTGGACGTTACCAATAATGTTCTTAGTCTTAGCATCAATAATGACCGTAATGGCCACCATCCCATCCTGAGCCAGCATCTGACGATCACGGAGCACCACGTGCCCGATGTCTCCGATACCCAATCCGTCGATAAAGACGTAGCTGGTATCGGCTTTTTCCTTGAGCATCCTGCCCATCCCGTGTTCGTCGACTTCGAAGACTCCTCCGTTATCGAGCACAAAGACGTTCTGTTCTGGGAAACCGATACGGAAAGCGATTTTTGCCGCTTCCTTCAAGAAGTAATGGTTAGCATAGACCGGGAGGAAGTAGGTCGGTTTGACCTGACGAATCATCTCTTCCATCCCCTGAGCCGTCGAGTGACCGCCGATATGGATTTCCATGATATCGCTGTGGATGACGTTATCACACTTGCGATACAGGTTGTCCTTGAGCCGCTGGATAGAGCGCTCATTGCCGGGAATAACCGAAGAAGAAAAGACAATAGTGTCATTCTTTTGCAGTTTGATGAAACGATGGTTGTCAGTCACGATGCGTGAAAGCGCCGCATTGAGCTCGCCCTGGGCACCGGTACAGATGATAACTACCTTGTTGTCCGGGTACTTGTGGACATCATTGACCGTAATAAAGGTGTCCTTCTTGGCCTTGATGTACCCGAGCTCCTTGGCCACTTCGATGTTCATCTTCATGCTGTAACCCTCCAGCGCCACTTTCTTGCCCACGCGTTCAGCGTATTCAATAAGATAGCTAATCCGGCGCACCTGCGAAGCGAAGGTCCCGATGATGAGGCGACCCGGCGTGTCACGGATGAGATTCTGGAGATTGTTGTGTACTTCGGTCTCTGAAGGCGGTAAACCTTTCTTGAGCGCCCCGAGACTCTCCAACATAAGAATGGTCGGGCGTGGCAGGTCAGCCAAATGGCGATAAGAAATTTCTTTTTCTTCCAACGGCTCATTCGAGATTGTCCAGTCGCCCATGTGAATCACGGTCCCGGACGGCGTCTTCAAAATGATACCGATGGCATCCATGATGGAATGTTCCACCTCGAAAAAGCTTGATTCGAAGACCCCCAATTTGATTTTGTCATCAAGTGTTTTGACGCGCACCATTTTCAAACGGCTGGCCGCGCCTTTTTCCTGATCGTCTACCTTGTGCTTGATCAAAGCCAGGGTAAAATCACGAGCAATAATTGGCGGATACCCCAATTGCTTGAGCAAAATGGGAGCCGCGCCGATGTGGTCGAGGTGACCGTGAGTAAAGATGACTCCACGGATATTTTTTTCCTTCCCCTTGAGATAGTTCACATTAGGAACGATGTAATCGATGCCGGGCATATCTTCTTCCGGAAACTGCAAGCCAATATCGATAATTACGATATCATTGCCATATTCGAAAACCGTCATATTGCGACCGACTTCTTCCTGACCACCCAAAGGAACGATGCGCAAGCGCTTCGCTTCCAAAGCAGGAACGGCCGCTGTGCCCTTCTTGGGCTCAAACGTCGCTCCGGCGCTAGGATTATTGAAACGGCGGTTGTTACTCCGTCGAGGAGCTGGCTTCGCGCTGGTACGGCCCGCTTCGTTTGAACGAAAATGAGCAGCGCGCGGCTGACTCGGTGTCGCAGGACTCTTGCTCACACTTTTTTGTTCAGGCTTTCTCATATCCGGTGTGGATTTCCGCGCCGGAGCACCCTGTGGACTCCTATAAGGAGTACGCTGAGGCTGCCCTTTCGGGGCCTGCTCCCGAGCGATGATACCCTCAAAGGCCCCTACCGAAACCGGCGAGTGAGCACTCTGATGTGACTGTCCTGCGTGACCATTGTTTTTTTGATTGGCGCTGGTCGGCGCGCCCGAGGTGCTACCAGGCTTGTTTGGCCTACGGTTTCCCTGAAACGAATTATTCGTCTGCATACTGCTTTATTTTTGGATTTTCTACGTTTCAACCCTCCTAAAAAGAAGAGGAAACTCAGAGAAACCCACAAGTAAAATGGTTATTTATACGAAAGATGTATTCTTCGCCCTGTGCGAAAAACTTTTCTACGTTGTGCCCTAGGGGAGACTCGAACTCCCATGTCCTTGCGAACGCTAGCACCTGAAGCTAGTGCGTCTACCAATTCCGCCACCAGGGCCTACAAAGAAAATTTCTAATTTTCAATTTTCAATTTTCAAAAAATTCCCATTGAAAAATTCAATCATTGTTTGGAAATTGAAAATTGTGAATTGAAAATTAAAACTATACCAATAGTTTTTTGAGCTCCTCCACCAGAGCGACTGGCGTTGGATCCTGACCATATTCGAGCGCCAGGTAGTAAGAAGCGAAATCGCCCAATGCGATACTCATGAATACTTTACTATACACGCTTCCACCTTCCATGTCAAGTATTTCTACTTCGATACCCTGAGCCCGGAGCAATTCCGCTGTCACCTCGTAACGCTTGAGATTCTTTTGATTATCCTGTAAATCTCGGAGCATCAGAATGATAAACTTGGCTTGTGGAAGGGTAAATCCCACCATTTCGTTGTGGTTCAATTCGGGGAAAAAATTCCAAAAGGCCGGTGTTTTGGCATTCTCGTTGAGCTTGATTTTCCACACCATGGCCACCGATTTGTACTTTGGACTAGCATAGATAACCGGAGTCTTATGCACCAACTTTTGAGCCAAGGCTTTCCCCGCTTCTTCTATGGCCCCCATACGCCCCTTCAACTCTTCGGCTTCGCGGGCAATTTCCGCCGTCATGTCCGGTACTAATCCCTGGTTGACCAGCACCTGGAAAAGCGCTCCAAAGAAATAACCTGTTCCAATCCGCGGCTGGAAACCTTCAAACGGAACTGGCAACTTGATATGGGGAACATTATGAGCATGACACATCTCTTCTATCTTGCCCCCGCTGGAAAGTCCAATACAGGGCAAATTATGGGCTAAAGCCTCTTCAAAAGAAGCTACTGTTTCTTCGGTATTTCCTGAATAGGAGCAGATAAAATTCAGACAGTCCCGGTAGCTCTCCGGAGGCAGGGTATAAAAACGGTTCTGGTAAATAGGGAGCGGTTGCTTTTCCGGCTGACTCGTACGGAACAGGTCATTTAAATAAATGCGGAACAGGTTACCCGGTAGAGCGGAGCCACCCATACCGGAAATCATAATAGCTTTGAATTCCCCCGCTACCCGGATATCTTTAGCGAGAGCAAACCCCGTCTGAAATTGATTCGGGCCATCTAAAATCATCTGGCGGAGATTGGACTTATCGAGTGGATGAGCCATAGGTGTACAGTAAAAATTTGAATATTGATTTGATATTATTTCCTCACTCTCTTGGTATTAATATACCAGTCCTTGATATTACTCAGGCGATAGGCGGGAGCATTGGCGCTCTTGATATCAATCCCCTTAATAGCACTATTGACTACATACAGATACGTCGGGCTATACAGAAAGATGGCCGGGTTTTCTTTCAACAAGATTTCTTGAAAAGCGCGGTATTGTTCATTCCGCTTCTCATTATTCAATTCCTCCCGCAAAGAAAGGAGCAAAGCATCAGCTTCTTTGTTGTCGAATAGAGCGAGGTTCAGGCCGGGATCATGCTTCTGGCTCGAATGCCAGAAAGAGTAGGGGTCAGAGTCAATCATGGCTGCTTCTCCGAATAAGAGCGCCTGATACTCACGTGGGCGGATAGCATTTTGCTGAAGATCGGCCGCACTCAACACATTCATGGTAACACGAGCACCAATTCTTTCCCATTGCTCCTTCAAGAGCTCAGCTGTCTGTGCGAGTTCCGGCCAATCCGGTACCAAAAGTTCAAATTCAAAGACCGTATCACCCTTGGCCCGCACGCCATCATCACCGCGCTTCCAGCCGTTATCGTCCAAAAGGCTATTGGCGGCCGCCTCATCAAAATGAGGCACAGTCAAGTCGCTCGCATATCCGCTCATAAAAGGTAAGAAAGCGGTCAAGGCCTCCTGCCCCTTGCCGTAT
>JBBQYU010000030.1:0-11212 GCA_038208355.1 Candidatus Moraniibacteriota bacterium | reverse complement strand
AACCCCAAGGTAAGCGACTCCAAGGTCTAATTCCTCGTATGGTTCTTGGTATGCCAAATTTTTATATCTATTCGCAACCAATGCAATAATTCTTACTGCCTCTATCAGGGTTGATTTTCCGGCATTATTTTTTCCAATAACAACAGAAAAATCACGAAATAATATTTCATGTTTCTTATAGCACCTGTAGTTTTCTAAACCTATCTTTAAAAGCATGATGCTGACTTTAAGTATAAGAGCGGAGGAAAATCCTCCGCTCTTATACTACTCTTACTTCTTGTCTTCTTCAACCGGTTTTTCGCCTTCAGCTTTTGCTTCGGGAGAGGGTTCAGTTTCGGCGTCTTTTGGGGCCTCGGTGGCTCCTTCGGCTTTCGCTTCACCGTCTGCCCCGGGCTGGGAACCGGCGGCACCCTTGGCCTCTTCAGCAGCTTTATAGAGCTTCTCCCCTATTTTCTGCGCGGCTTGTGAGAGAGTCTCAGTCGCTTTCTTGATAGCGTCGAGATCATCGCCATTCTTGACTTGGTTCAACGCGTCCATGGCCTCAAGGACGGGCTTGCGTTCGTCGTCGGTCAATTTGTTACCAGCATCCTTCATAGCTTTTTCCGTCGTGTAGGACAGGGTATCGGCCAGGTTGCGGGATTCGATGAGTTCTTTTTTGTGCTTGTCTTCCTCGGCGTGGATTTCGGCGTCCTTTTTCATACGCTCCACTTCTTCCTTGGAAAGACCGGTACTGGATTCGATGCGGATGTTCTGGGTCTTGCCAGTGGCCTTGTCCTTGGCGGTCACGGTCAGGATGCCAGAAGCATCGATATCAAAGGTTACTTCCACCTGCGGGATACCACGCGGCGCCGGTGGGATACCATCTAGGATGAACTGGCCGAGAGATTTGTTGTCAGCGGCCATCTCACGCTCTCCCTGGAGTACATGGATTTGTACGGATGGCTGGTTGTCGGAAGCAGTCGAAAAGACTTGTGAGCGGCTTACCGGCACAGTGGTGTTGCGGTCGATGAGTGACGTACGTACACCGCCCATGGTTTCGATACCAAAGGTCAATGGGGTAACATCGAGCAAGAGTACGTCTTTGACTGATCCTTCGAGTACTCCACCCTGGATGGCAGCACCGAGGGCCACTACTTCATCGGGGTTGACGGTAATGTTAGCCTTCTTGCCGAAGAATTTCTCGACTGAAGCGAGGACCAATGGCATACGGGTCATTCCTCCAACCAAAACTACTTCATTGATATCGCCGACTGAGAGCTTGGCATCAGCCAACGCTTTCTTGACCGGTTCAAAACTTTTTTCTACTAGTTCACCGACCAATTCTTCTAACTTGGCCCGGGTCATTTTGATGAGCAGGTGCTTGGGACCGGCGGCATCACTGGTGATAAATGGCTGGTTGATTTCGGTTTCTTGCGAGGTAGAGAGTTCGATTTTGGCTTTTTCAGCCGCCTCCTTGATACGCTGCAGAGCGAGCGGATCTTTGGAAAGATCAATGCCCTCTTGTTTCTTGAATTCGTCGAGAATCCAGTGGATAATGCGCTGGTCGAAGTCGTCCCCACCGAGGTGCGTGTCACCATTGGTGGACTTTACTTCGACAGTGTCTTCGGCCACTTCCAGAATGGAAATATCGAAGGTACCACCACCCAAGTCATAGACGGCGATTTTTTCGTCTTTCTTTTTGTTGAAACCGTAGGCCAAAGCGGCAGCCGTCGGTTCGTTGATGATACGGCGCACGTTGAACCCGGCGATTTCACCCGCTTCTTTAGTGGCTTTACGCTGGGAGTCGTCGAAGTAGGCTGGTACGGTGATGACCGCGTCGGTAATCTTTTCTCCCAGTTTCTCTTCGGCATCGGCCTTCAGTTTGGAAAGAATCATGGCTGATACTTCCTGGGGCGTATATTCCTTGCCGCCCATGACTATCTTCACGCCTTCACCGGCCTGGATAACTTTGTACGGCAGGGTCTTCATATCGCGTTTGACGTCGTCATCGTTGAAATGACGGCCGATGAGACGCTTGATGGAAAACAGCGTGTTCTCCGGGTTGGTCACGCTCTGGCGCTTGGCCAAAAGTCCGACCAGTCGCTCGCCGGTCTTGGACACGGCCACCATAGACGGCGTGGTCCGGTTACCTTCTTTGTTCTCGATGATACTCGGCGTGCCACCCTCGACAAACGCCATGGCTGAGTTGGTTGTTCCTAAATCGATTCCTAGAATTTTGCTCATAGTTTTGCAGTTAAATACTTTAGTTAATTTACAGATTAGTTATTTATTCATATATGGTTGTCTCTTAATTTCAAAGCTCAAATTTCAAATGCCAAATCAAATTCTAAGACCTAAATGTTTAAAAAGCGTTTTTGACATTTTTGTTTGAGTCATTGATTTGATATTTGTCATTTGGATTTAATCATTTACTTCACAATGACCTTGGCTGGGCGAATGACTCTTTCTCCGAACTGGTAGCCTTTCTGTACTACTTGGGCGACGACGTGTTCCATACTTTCTATTTCTTGTTGTCCGCTTTCCGTCTCCTGCTCAGTGTTTTTTGTTGACGGCTGCGTGTCTACTGCTTCGTGGATACTGGTATCGAACGTATCACCTGCTTTAACCTCTATAATATGGAGACCGTTATCCGTCAGTACTGCCTCGAGCTGTTTCTCGATATACTGGATGCCGGTGACCCAGGGGCTGTCCTTCTGCTCCGGCGGCACGTGGAGAGTGGCTTGGCGGAAGTTATCGAGGACTGGGATGATATCGAGGACCAGTTTTTCAATGAGCATACCACGAAGTTCCTTCTGTGCTTCCCCTTGGCGCTTCTTGTAGTTTTCAAAGTCGGCCTGGGTGCGTTTCAAATCGGTGAGGTATTCTTCTGCTTTTACCTGCCATTCGGGCGGCCCTTCTAGGGTTTCTGTCCCGATGTCCTCGTTCTCTTTCAGTTCCTCTTCCAGTGAGTGTTCGGTGTCAGTTTGTTTCTGTTGTTTTTTCTTGAGCATATATTTGTTCTGTTATTGTGATTAGGAGCTGCGAGTGAGGGCACTCTTGGCGAGTTCGAAACGCCGTTTTCTTTCTGCTTCTGCTGCTTTTTCTTCTTCTGACTCTGGCTCTTGGTCTACCATAGTGGTACGTATGCTACAACGATAACCACGGCCAGTGACGAAGAGAGTAGTTTTTTCATGTATTCGATAAGGGATTTGTTTTTGGAGTAGTTCATACGCTTGGGGCCGATGATGGCGAGCATCCCGCGCTCCCCTTCTTTGTTGTGGTAGGGGGCGACAATCATAGAACAGTTATCGATACCTCGGATGGGATTTTCTTTGCCGATAAAGATGCGGGTTTCTCCGTCTTTCAGTTGAATCATCAGTCCGTCCACCTTTTCATCGAGTGAGTCGAGTGTCTCTATCAGTTGGCACAGCTCATCCATTTCCTGGAATTCTGGGTTGTCAATCAGTTCCCGGATGCCGAAGTCATAGAATTCGTCTTTGTTGACGATGCCCGAGACGGCCAGGTTGCCAGAAAGGGTCGAGAGGAGTTTGGCGGTGGTACGTCCGAGGCGGGTGTGTTTGGCCTGGAGCATGAGGAGTTCTTTTTGCAGATGTTCCTGGTCGCGGCGGGAAAGCGGTGTATCTTTCATCATTTCCTCGACGTAGATGCGGTAGCCCTGATCGGTAGGAATGCGCCCAGCACTGATGTGAGGCTGATAGAGGTACCCTTCTTCTTCCAGGGCCACCATGTCGCTTCGCAGTGTGGCGGAGCTGACTTCAAAATCGAAGTGCTCCAAGAGCGCCTGGGAACCAATCGGCACAGCTGTCTTGGTATACAGCTCGACGACGGCGGAAAGCACTTGTTTTTGGCGGTCGTTCATACAGCAGAAATTATTGGTATATTCAGTATAGTATATATTAGCACTCTGTCAAGTAGAGTGCTAACGAAGATTTTGAGGTATGAAAAAACCCGGCAGGAACATATCCTTTCGGGCTTGGGAATTGCTCTTTACAGCGATGCTGTGATGGGCTTAGTGTGGGCAGAGGGCTGCACCACTCCTTCACGTTTGACGCGCTGACAACGGTATAAACAACCCTTTTCAGGCCATGACATAAATGATTTCTTCTGACCCGCCTCGCTGGATAGTGAATGCTTTGGGATTGTAGAGGATTTCACATTTGTGACAGCAGGTTCCGGAATGAGTTGGTTCGCCTGGTATTGTGTGGGCACCGTAAGGGATACGGAACCTCTCGGTACAACCCTTCCTGATACATTTCACGAGCGGCAAGCCTTCCTCCTCCTTTTCTGCTCGCGCATCCGCCTGCAGGTCTGACAACTTTCTTGGCCTTGTTGTAGGCAGGGCCTTTTTCAAAGTTGAAAACTTTTTAGAACTCACGTCGATCACCTCCTCTGGTTATGTTAAGGGACTGGGTCATAGCCGCCATCGTTCCACGGATGACACCTGATGACTCGCTTGAAACCAAGAAACGATCCATGGGCGATGCCATGCTTTTCGATCGCTTCATAGGTGTACTGGCTGCATGTTGGATGAAAACGGCAGAATCGTTCTCCTAGCACCTTGCCCAGCAGCCCATGATCAAGAGACAGGGTGTGCTGGTAAAGGCGGATGAGCAAAAGAATGAGTCGTTTCATTACGTCTACCATAGCTCCCAGAGCTCTTTTTTGTCAATATTTTGTGTTATACTGTAGGGGTGAAATAAAAACAGAAATGAACGCTCGTCCCATGAAAACCATTACGCACAAAAAGGTCACGTGGATCGATTTTCAAGATCCTCAGGCGGATGATATCACCTATCTTCAAGAGAATTTCAATATCCATCCCCTCGCTATCGAGGAGTTGATCACACCCACCTATCAACCCAAAGTAGTCCAGTATGATAGTTGCTTGTTTTTTTCTGTCCATATACCGCTCTTTGATACAGAACACCGCACCACCTATCCCGGCGAACTCGACATCATCCTCACCAAGGACCATGTCATCACCAGTCACAAACAAAGCATCTATCAACTGACTAAGTTTTTTGAGGAACTGGAAAAAAGTGAAGGCAAACGTCGGCTGGCCATGGAAGAATCTACCGCCTCCCTTCTCTATCGTCTTTTGGAAATCTTGTTGAATTCCTGTTTTCCTCGTCTCAATCATATCAGCGCCAAGCTAGACTTTATCGAAGCACAGGTTTTTTCTGGCAAAGAAAAAGAGATGGTTTTTGAAATCTCCGTCCTCAAGCGCGATATTTTGAATTTTCGTCGTACCCTGAAGCCGCAGCGCTCTATCATCGAATCACTTATACAAAAAAACCATCCCTTTATATCTGACACGCTCAAAATGTATTTCCAAGACTTAATCGGCACCAATATTCGTTTATGGAACATGTTGGAGAGTCAAAAAGAAACTATCGAGGCTATGGAGGCCACCAACAATTCCCTTCTGTCCAACAAGCTGAACCAAACCATGAAGGTGCTGACCATCTTTTCAGCTATTCTGCTACCGCTGACGGCCTACTCTAACGTCATGTCTATGAATGCTCATCTCCCCTTCGAGTCCAACCCGAACAACTTTACGATTCATGTTGGTATCATGATTCTTATTTCGGTTGCGATGATTGGTATCTTCAAAGTGCGCAAGTGGCTCTAGGGTCGCCTATTTTTTAGAAAAGAAAAAAGGAGGCCGTACGTTGCGGCCTCCTGTAGTTTTATTGGGCTTGGCCGGTGGTCCAACTCCCTTCATCTGAGACGGTGTAGAAGTCTACCAGGCCAAAGAGGCGCGGCGGCAAGGGGGCGGAAAAAATATCTGACAAGGTAGCGATACTGTTGAGATCAATGTACCCATCCATCTCATCGAACCATTCCTCAGCGAGTTCGAAATAGTGCTGTATGGCGGGGAGAAATATTTCGGTATCGTTTTTGATGTCAGTCCATGATCCGATGCGCTTTTCCTGAAAAACTCGGCGCAACCCTGGTGATTTTTTCATGATGGAAAGACAAAATTGGAATTGAGCATGATTTTCCAGGACTACACCTAGGTCTTGGCGGTTATTCCAGTGGGTTCTAATTTGACGAAGTAGTGCTGTTTCGTATTCCTGGTAGACAAATATGGAACCAGCCATTTGCATCGCACTCAGTCGAAGGATGGCATCGTGGAGTTTCCAATTGGCCACTTCCTGAGTACCTGATTGCGGAATGATCGTCATCAGCGTGATGTCTACAAAAAGCCGACGTGCTTCTTCAATGGTATTCATAACGCCCTCCTTTTTTCAATTGATGGTAGATTGTTAAAAAACAGTGTGAATGCATCAGTATACGGCGGAAAGGAGTTCTTTGTCAAAAACGCTGAAAAGACGGTATAATGAAAGAACTATGCAACTCTACAATACCCTCCACAAGAAAAAAGAGGAGTTCGTCCCACTCTACCCCGGCAAAGTCGGTATGTATGTTTGTGGCCCGACCGTCTATGATCGGGTCCACATCGGCAATCTGCGCTCGTGGACATTCGCTGATACTCTGCGTCGTACCTTCGAAGACGCCGGCTATGAGGTGCGTCTTATCAAAAATATTACTGATGTCGGCCATATGACCGCGGACGATACCGGCCAGGGTGACCAGGGTGAGGACAAGGTAGCCAAGAAAGCGCTCGCAGAGAAGAAAACCCCCCATGAAGTGGCAGAATTTTACGAAGAGTACTTTCATTGGGCTGAAAAAGAATTGAATATCCTGCCGGCCCACTATTTCCCCCGGGCCACGGCCCACGTCAAACAGATGATTGGGTTGATTGAAGATTTGATTGCCAAGGGGCACGCCTACGAAAAAAATGGCAACGTTTTTCTCGACGTCACTACTTTTCCACACTATGGTGCGCTTTCTGGCAATACGTTGGAGCATTTGAAGGTCGGTGCTCGCCTGGAAGAACATCCGGACAAGAAGAATCCTTGGGATTTTGCTCTGTGGCTGAAATCTCCCGTCAATCATTTGATGCACTGGTCATCGCCTTGGAGTGAGGGTTATCCCGGCTGGCACATCGAATGTAGCGCCATGAGTATGGAATACTTGGGTGATACACTCGATATCCACACGGGTGGTGAGGACAATATCTTCCCCCATCATGAAGCAGAAATTGTGCAATCAGAAGGTGTGACAGAAAAACCCTTTGTGCGCTATTTTCTCCATAGTCGTCACATGCTTATCAACGGAGAAAAAATGTCCAAGTCCAAGGGTAATTTTTTGGTACTTGATGATATTTTGGAAAAAGGCTACAGCGCTATGGATATACGCCTTCTCTTTGTCGGTGCTCACTACCGCAGTCAGATGAATTTTACCTGGGAGGCATTGGAACAGGCCAAGCGCAATAAAGAGACGCTTTGGGGTATCGTAGAGCGCCTCAGCGCCCTGACCCCCGGGCACAATCAGGGCACAGCTTTTGACGGGGCCGCTTATTTGGATGATTTCCGTCAGGCTATGCAAGATGATTTAAATACTCCAGTAGCCTTATCCGTCGCTTTGGAATTGGCCAAGAAGAGTAACTCCTTGCTCGATGACAACGAAGTGGTCCAGAGTGAGGTGCTGCGGTCAGTTTTTGAAAAAATGTTTTTTCTGTTGGGATTGACCACTGAGGTCGTCGCTATTCCGGCAGAAGTTGATGAGTTGGCCCGAGCACGCGTGGTAGCTCGCGACGCCAAGGACTTTACTTTAGCCGATCGTTTACGAGGAGAGATTGAAACACAGGGCTACCGAGTAGAAGATGTAGCGACGGGATATCGAGTGAAAAAAATATAACAGTACTCTGAAAAATTTTTGAGCCGAGCAACCACGATGGATTGCTCGGCTCTTTTTTTACGCTCTTCTATGGGAGCTTGATTTCCTGGTAACCACCCGGGGCACCGGAGTAATAGATCATCAGTTCCGTCTCCTCATGATCTGCCGTCATTTTGGCTTGAGTGTCTGCTTGGGCTCGTATTTTGGCACGAGACCGGGGCCGACTATCCATGGCTATCTTCAGCGCACCTAGGAGACCAAAAATTTTCTTGAACATCTTTTCCTCTTTCTTTACTTTGTTGACTTTGTGAATCGCACGCTAAACGAAATAGGCACGATTTATCTATTATACTCTTTTTTTGTCTCTTTGTCAAGACTAGCCGTTCTTGAATAAAAGGGTATAATAGAACTCTATGACCAATAAAAACGATCACGTCCGTACTCCCCCGCAGAACATCGAAGCCGAGGCCTCAGTGCTCGGCTCTTTGATGCTCGATAAAGATGCCATTATTAAGGTGGCTGACCTTTTGAAGGTAGGAGATTTCTATAAGGACGATCACAACCTGGTATACGAAACAATGCTCGCGCTCTATGAAGAACGTGAGCCGATTGATGTACTGTCGTTGGCGAACAAACTAGAAGAAAAAGGTCAGCTCGAGCGCGTCGGTGGTTCCAGTTATTTGGCCTCGCTGGTCAATACTGTGCCCTCTGCCACCAACGTGGTCCACTATGCCAAAGTGGTCCAGAAGAAATGTCTGCTCCGCAAATTGATTACGGCCGCCAGTGATATCGTCGAGATGGGTTATGACGAAGCGGAAGACGTGCAGAAGCTCTTGGACGAAGCGGAGCAGAAAGTCTTCGCCGTTTCTCAAAACTATATCAAACAAGATTTCGTCCCCATCAAGTCTATTTTGGAAATCGCCTTCAATCGTATCGACGAACTGCACAAGAGTGATAACGCCTTTCGTGGGGTGCAGACGCACTATCCTGACCTCGATAATATTTTGGCCGGTTTACAGAAATCCGACTTGCTCATTCTAGCGGCTCGTCCTTCGGTGGGAAAGACGACCTTTGCCCTTGATATCGCTCGCCAAGTGGCTATCCATTCCAAGGTGCCGGTGGGGATATTTTCCTTGGAAATGGGTTCTGACCAATTGGTGGACCGCATGATTGCCGCTCAGGCTGGGGTGGACCTGTGGCGTTTGCGGACCGGTAAACTTTCGAGTGAAGGTCCGGACAATGATTTCGAAAAGATTTCCGATGCCATGGGAGTGCTTTCGGAGGCGCCTATTTTCATTGATGACTCGGGGTCGCTCAATATCATGGAAATGCGCACGATGGCGCGGCGTTTGCAGGCAGAGCACAACTTGGGCTTGATTATCGTCGACTACCTCCAGTTGATGGAAGGCCGCAGCTCCAAGGGTGACAACCGCGTCCAGGAAATATCAGAGATTTCGCGGGGTTTGAAGCAGCTGGCCCGTGAATTGAATATTCCATTGATTGCCTTGTCACAGTTGTCTCGTGCTGTTGAATCCCGACCAGACCAAATACCGAAACTCTCCGACTTGCGTGAATCCGGTTCTATTGAACAGGACGCTGACGTGGTCATGTTTCTCTACCGTGAAGATCGGGTGAAGCCGGATACTCCCAATAAGAATATCGCTGACGTCATCATCGCCAAGCACCGTAACGGTCCAGTGGGTAAGATTTCTCTCTACTTTGACGAAAATTCTACCACCTTCAAGTCACTCGAGAAGACCCACGAATAAAACAAATAACTCAATGAACAGCCGGCAGTGAGTGCGCTGTCCGTTCTCTCCATTCTGACAAAATATGCAGTATCCCAAAGCCTTTCAATCGCTCATCGCTCATTTCTCTGCCCTGCCGTCGGTAGGTCCAAAAATGGCCGAGCGTATCGTGCTCTATCTTTTTAAACAAGACGCAGAAAAATTACAGAACTTTGCCGAGAGCCTCGAAGAATTACCACGCCTTAAAAGCTGCACCCGTTGTTTCCATATCGCTGAAGACGAGCTGTGTGGTATTTGTGCCGATACCCGTCGGGATCAAGCCGCGCTCTGTGTCGTGGAAGAGCCGCTCG
Source organism: Candidatus Moraniibacteriota bacterium (assembly GCA_038208355.1). Taxonomy (GTDB): domain Bacteria; phylum Patescibacteriota; class Minisyncoccia; order Moranbacterales; family UBA1568; genus UBA1568. The sequence continues at coordinate 1,368 of JBBQYU010000030.1, read as the reverse complement.
ATGTCATCGCTATTGAACGTATCGGTATTTATCACGGCCTGTACCACGTGTTAGGCGGTGTATTGGAAAGTGGGAAAAATGACAATAGTGGTAATCTACGGATTACTGAGCTTTTGCATCGAGTAGAAGGTGATGACATCAAGGAAGTGATTTTGGCCACCAACCCGACCACGGAGGGCGATTTAACAGCTCTCTACCTTAAAAAGAAACTCGAACCCCACCAGGTGAAAATAACTCGTATCGGACGAGGACTTTCGACCGGGGGCGATATTGAATATGCTGATGAATTAACATTGAGTTCTGCCTTGACAAATCGCAAAGAACTGACATAATAATACTAATTGTTCCTTTCTTCAACCAACCAAGGAGGCGAAAATGTCGGATAAACCACCAAAAGGCCCTTATATTGAGCTGTCGGATGGCACAATACTCGGGCTAGTCCCATACGAGGCTCATATGGGCAGGAATTTCGTTTCGGTAGGACACCTGCCGGTGGGACGCTGCTCATCACCCATTATCAGTGCGCCATCTCAGCCGCCGAGCACTCTGCCAGGCACGTCTGTGGCTCCGCTACAGGCACAGATGGATGGAACGTACGACAACGGCCTACCGCCTGGCATCGGCCGCTGGCAAATTCTCCCCTAGGCGCCACTCAGCGTGGCGATCATTCAAGCGGACCGAGAAACTCGAGTCCGCCTTTTTCTTTCTTATAAAAATTTTTGCAAAGAAAAACCCGCTCGAATAAAGCGGGTTTTGAAGTATTAGGCGGAAATTTTGGTGATTTCTACTTCAGTATAGGGCTGCCGATGGCCAAAGTGCACCAGATAACGCTTCTTGGCTTTGTGTTTGATACCACTGACCTTGTCGTGGCGGCCTTGCACCAAGACTTTCCCCTCAACAACTGCTTTCTCCAGTATCGGGGTACCAACATGCGCCACCTTGTCGTCACCGACAAAGAGCACTTCAAACTCTACGGTTGCGTCAACCTCTGCATCCAGTTTCTCAATCTTCACTCGGTCTCCCTGAGAAACCTTGTACTGCTTGCCGCCCGTTCTGATAATCGCCAACATATGCCAAAAATAAGTCATTTATGTACTTGCTGAGTATACTAGATTTGTTTTCATCTGTCAATAAGCGTCTTGTGGAATCTGCTTATTGCAAAACCGCTTTGATACGCCGCACGCCGGCTGAAGAAGCTTCCTCTTTGATGATTTTGAAATGGCCAAATTGGGCAATATCAGCGGTCGTGACTACATGCGGTCCGCCGCACAGTTCCTGGGAATAGGTCGTCCCATCAGAGCCAGTGACTCGATAAACAGTCACTTTTTCAGGATATTTCTCCCAAAAACTCCCCTCTACCCCGGCCGC
>JBBQYU010000029.1:0-11289 GCA_038208355.1 Candidatus Moraniibacteriota bacterium | reverse complement strand
GTTATTTTTCTTCCTCTCACCAACTTAATGAGGCCAATGACACCCATACTACCACCAATGCCAAGTATTTTAAGTAGAGCCTCGGCATTAACAATAGCAGTTGCACCATCACTACTAAACAGACCAGCTGCTTGTTGAACCAAGTCTTGTGAAACAGCTAGAACTGCATCAACAGAACCAATGTTTGTTGCTTTTATGTTTACAGATATTTTTGTCTTACTTTGATTAAGGACGCTGTTTGCTTCCTCCAAAAGCTCTCCTAAAGCTAAAAGGGCGGGCGCAAAATCCTTAACATCCATTTCGTGTGAAACAAGAGCTGTGCCATCGTACTTTAAATGAAAGTATGCTTTTTCTGACATAGGTTTTTTATTTTCTGAATTTATTATACCACAGCATACTACTTTGTTTTGCTCCATAAACCATAGTGTTTCATTCCCTAGTAGCATCTTCAGGTATCAATGTTCTTAAGGAAATACTCTCTTATTATGGGTTGCCAGCAAAGGATTGCCATTCTTTAAGCTCTGGGATAAGCTGATTCCAAGATTTTCTTATTTGGGCTACAGTATTATAAAAACACCGCCCGTAAGAGAGTGGTGTTTTTATATTTTTTACTTCCCAATTTCCAGAGCATTATTCTGGCAAACCTTCGCGTATTCTAGGGCGCTTGGTCGGATGGTGCGGGTTTGGGTGTCGCGGTCGACGGCCACCAGACCGAAGCGTGGCCAGTAGCCCTCGCTCCATTCGAAGTTATCGAGCAGCGACCAGTGGAAATAGCCTTTGACGGGCGTGCCGTGTGAGATGGCCGAGTGGATGGCCGTGAGGGTTTTGCTGATAAACAAAGGACGATTTTTGTCTCGGCTGTCCGCCAGCCCGCTCTCGGTGATATAGATGGGCTTTTTGTATTTTTTCAATGTTTCCAAAATAGAGGCGATGGCTCCGGGCTCCATATCCCAACCCAGGTCGTTCTGCCATTTGCCAAGCGGTACGGGTGATACGGGTCCCCAGGCGCCCCAGCCACCCACGCGGATGTAGTCGACGCGGTAGAACTGGACACCGATGGCATCGCAGTATTTTTCCAAGCCGTGAAAAAATTGCCCGTTTCGGAAGTAGTTGAGAAGCGGTATCACTAGGCGGCCGAGCCACTGATTTTTGTAGGGACGCATGAAGGCGAACCAGTGCGAGAGGATGACGATGGCCTCGGGCTGTAGTTCGTGGATGCGGGCGTAGACTTTTTTGTGTGTGTGGTTGAAGTTCTTGATGGCTCGGCGGGCGCTCCAAAAGCTCTTTCTGGCTGGGGGCCGGTCAGCGAGAATATAGCCGCGGCCGACGAAGGTGTTGGGTTCATTGAAGATGGCCCAGTAGTGCACGAGATTTTGGTACTCGGAAACCATGCGTTCGGCGAAGCGGAGGAATTTTTCTCCCACAATGGGATTTTCCCAATTATTATACTTGGTTTCTACCCATGTTGGATTGGTCCAGTGCCAGAGTGTCAGCACTGGTTCGATGCCTCGTCTCCTGAGGGCTTCAATCATCTGGCGGTAGTGCTCGATAGCTTCTTCATTCCATACCCCTTCTTCTGGTTCGATGCGCGACCATTCGATAGAGAAGCGATAAGCGTTTTGGTTGAGTTTTGTGAGGATATCAAAATCTTCTTCGTAGCGATTCCAGTGATCAGCGGCGACTCCAGAGATGTAGGTTTTGGGATTGGAGGCTTCGCGGCCAAAACGTCTCTGCCACTCTGGCAAATGGCCAAAGATAGATGTGGCTTCACGGGCCAAACGTTCGGCGTTTTGTTTTTCCCACTCGGACCAGTCGTTATGATTGTGGCCCTCTACCTGATGAGATGAGGTAGCAGAACCCCAGAGGAAGCCGGCGGGGAAATGAAGTTTGGGCATAGGGGGGGGGAAAAAGATAAATGATAGGGGATGAGAGATACAAGGAAGAAGACATTTGAATTGTAACGCAGTTTGTCGGAAAAAGAAAAAATCCCGCAGTGGTGGCGCGAGATTGAGTACTCTTTCTTGATTATAGCATAAAATATGATAAAAGTCAATAGTAGTGGGCTGAAGTATTGACTTTTTGGCTTAAAAGAGGTATTCTTCGAGATATGAATGGAGAGCCTTTTATTTTTCCAGATCCCAAGACCACCGACCCTAAGAAACGGCGTGTCCAGCGGGCTATCGAGATGATTCCCGGTCTTTTGACGTGGACCACGCTTTTGGGGATGTTGGTGCTTTCGTTTTTCGTTCCGGTGTGGGCGGCGATGTTCGTGATTATTTTTGATATCTACTGGATTCACAAGGCCTTTTATATCTCTCTCTTTTCCGTGGTAGGCAATCAGGATGTGGTCGAAGGAAAACGTATCAATTGGTGGGAGCGCTGCCAGAATATTGAGCAGCCGGAGCGGTATAGTGAGATGCTCAAGGAGCGTATCCAAAGTATCTACGCCGGTCTGAAGGAAATTTCATTTTTTCATGTGCGGGAGCGCCGTACCGCGAGAAAAGAAATCGCTCGTTTGAAAAAAATTCGCCGAGAGACGAGAGAACTTATCCCGATTCAGGACCAGATTATGGACTGGCGTGACGTTATTCATGTGGTACTTCTGCCGACCGCGGGTGAACCAGCTGACGTAATCGAGCCAGCCATCCAGTCGCTGGTTGATAATAACTTCCCCAAAGAGCAGATGATTATTCTGTTGGCCACGGAAGAGCGGGAAGATCCGGCTACCCGTTTGCCCAAGGTGGAATATTTGCAGAAGAAATTTGATGGTATCTTCCGGGATTTTTTGGTGACCACACATATCGTGGCGGGCGGGGAAATGAAATGCAAGGCTTCCAACGCTCGGTTTGCTGCGCTGGAGCTCGTGAAGTATCTGGACGAAAGGAACATCGATTATAAGCGAGTTATCTTTTCCAACTTTGATTGCGATAGTGTGGCACACCCCGAGTACTTCGCGGCCCTGACCTATGAATACATCATCGACCCCAAGCGTTTGCAGCGGGCCTACCAGCCGCTTCCCATGTATCACAACAACATCTGGGATACCAACGCCTTTGTACGTCTGGTCGTGACGGGTTCGTCGTTCTGGCATTTGTATCAGTCAACCCGCCAAGAGATGGTGACCTTTTCTTCTCATAGCGAGCCGTTTGACACTCTGGTCAAGGTGGATTTTTGGCCGGTCAATATGATTAGTGAAGACTCGGTTATCTACTGGAAGTGCTTGGCCTATTTCCATGGCGACTATCGGGTGCAGCCGATTCATCTGCCGGTTTCGCTCGACGCGGTGTTGGCCGATACGTATTGGAAGACTCTGAAGAACCAGTATAAGCAGAAGCGCCGCTGGGCCTATGGTATCGAGAATTTCCCGGTCACCATGAGGGCTATTTGGCCGGACAAGGTCATCGCTTTGCGTACCAAAATGCGTATTACCTTTGAGATGTTAGAGGGACATTATTCCTGGGCGACTACTTCGTTTATTCTGACTTTTTTGGGCTGGCTGCCAATTTTTCTGGGAGGAGCAGCCTTTCGTGAAAGCGTTCTGGCGCACAACCTGCCGTTTGTCACCAAGACGCTCATGACGCTCGGTATGGCCGGACTGTGTATCTCTATTCCGATGTCGCTTCTGTCACTGCCTCCGCGGCCAAAGAAGTATCACTGGTCGCGCCATTTCCTCATGCTGTTCCAGTGGGTTCTTATTCCCTTGGTGGGATTCCTTTCTGCTTTTCCGGCCATTGATTCGCAGACGCGTATTTTGCTCGGCAAATACTTCGGCGAGTTCTGGGTGACCGAAAAAATGCGCAAGTAGCTGGTAGTAATAAACACCGTATGTCTCAAACAGGAATTGCTCAGGTGAAGAAGCGAGTCAGCTTTATCACTCGGCACATTTTTACCTATCACCGGAACATTTTTTGGTGGACGTTTTTTTTCTTTTCCTTAGAAGCCATTTTTCAGTACTCGCAACCATATCTATTTACCAGATTGTTTAGTCAGTCGTTTTTGGAAGCGTTTTCGTGGAGCGCGTTGCTATGGCAGAGCTTGCCGTTGGTAACCGTGACGCTTTCGGCCGTGCTCTGTGAAGTGCTGGCTATTCGTTTTGATATCGACTTTTTATCACGCCTGACCAAGTCACTCATGCACCAGGTGTATCAGAAGCTACTATATTTTGATATTACGCTGCACGAGAATGAATCTTCGGGCAAGTATCTTGGCAAAACACGCCGGGCAGTGGACAAGATTATTCAGGGGATTGATACGCTGCTCTATCAGCTGTTTCCGGCCGCCATTCAGATTCTTTTTGTGCACGGGGTGCTCTTGCACTATTCTTTTCAGGGTGGGGTGTGGCTCTCGGCATCGCTGCTCATTATTCTCGTTTTTGTTTTTTTCGTCAGCTATTTTTTGAATCAGGTGTTTACCCTGGCGTTCGATCAGGAGAACAAGATTGCCGCCTATTTCGTCGAGAGCCTCAGTCTGATTCGGACTATCCGATTTTTTTCCAAAGAAGCACACTTTGATAAGCGTGGTGAGAAAGAGTTCGGCAAGGTGGTGGAAATCTGGCAGGAAAAATTGTCACGACTTTCTCTCTTGTTGGGAGCGAAAAATCTTTTACTGTGGGGACAGGGTATCGTCTTGACCCTTATTATCGTGTGGCAGTACCGCGTCGGTGTGCTATCGAGTGAGTCCGGGCTGGTGCTTTTGATTTTGGTGCCGCTCTATATCCGTTCTCTGGGCAATTTGTCGCGACTGGTGGACCGGATGGCGGAATTCTATACCGGACTCAACCAGTATTACCAAGCCATGGATCAGGTGGAAAAAGTCACCAATCGGGCGGTGGTGCAGACTCTTCCCACTGATGGTGTGGCGGTTATCAGTTTCGATCGGGTGACCTTTCGGTATGAGGGGACAGTCGAGGACCAGTTCCAAGATTTCTCGGTTACGTTTGCGCCGCAAAAAATTACGGCCATCGTCGGCTCGTCCGGTTCGGGAAAATCAACGCTGGTCAAGCTTTTGTTCCGCCTCTATGATGTGACTGCCGGAGCGGTCCGGTTGGACGGCATCGATATCCGCGAGTTTGACCAGTTCGCCTATCGCAAGCTCTTGGCCATCGTGCCGCAGGATGTGGAGCTGTTCAATGCCAGTATCCGGGAAAACATTCTCATGGGGGATGATTTTTCTGATGAAGAAATTTGGAACACGCTTAAATTATCGGTGTTAGAAGAACGAGTCCGTCACATGCCCAAGGGACTCGATACCGAAGTGGGCGAGCGGGGAGTAAAACTTTCCGGCGGGGAGAAACAGCGGCTGGGTATCGCGCGCGCTCTGATACGTAAACCCAAGATTTTGGTACTTGACGAAGCGACTTCGAGTTTGGATACATTGTCGGAGCGCCAGGTGAAACAGGCGATCTACAACTTGGAACATTTGGATATTACGACCATCGTTATTGCTCACCGTCTGTCGACTATCCAGGACGCCGATGAGATTTTGGTTTTTGAAAAAGGAAAAATCGTGGAGCGCGGAACGCACGAAGAGCTGCTTACCAAACAGGGCACCTATGCCAAGCTGCAGGGAGAGGAAATCATAGCGCTGTAAGATTATTCGAAGTGGATGCGTTCTTCGAATTTCTGCAGACCGGTTTTGAGCAGCGGATGTTTTGTGAGCAGGGGATCAGTTTGGAGGAGCGTCTTGGCTCTGTCACGCGCGATGGTGATGAGTTTCAGGTTGGTGAGATTGGCCATGGCGATATCGGGCATACCGGACTGGCGCGTGCCGAAGAAGGCTCCCGGTCCACGCAGGGCGAGGTCCGCCTCGGCGATTTCAAATCCGCTGGTGCTTTTTTCCAAGACTTTTAGGCGTTCATTTTCAGTAGCGGTGCCTGGTATAAGAAAACAATACGACTGGTGGATATCACGACCGACCCGGCCGCGGAATTGGTGGAGTTGGGCTAGGCCGAAACGTTCGGCTTCTTCGATAATGATGACGCTGGCATTGGGAATGTCGATGCCGACTTCGACTACGGCTGTGGCCACGAGGATATCGTATTTTTTGTTCTTAAAGTCTTCCATCACTTGTTCTTTGGATTCTTTGGCTTTTCCGCCTCGGTGGGCAGGCATGCGGCCGTGGAGCAGACCGATGGAGAATTCTGGGAAAGTTTTTTCCGCGAGCTTTTGGTGTTCGACGATGGCAGCCTTCACTTCACTGAGGGCCAGGGATTCTTCCACCAAGGGAAAGATGATGAAAGCTTGGCGGCCTTTTTGAATTTCACTCCGCACAAAGGCATAGACTTTTTCACGATCTTTTTCCGAGCGGGCGATTTTGGTGATGATGGGCTTTCGGTTTTTGGGCAGTTCGTCGAGGAGGGAGAGATCGAGATTTCCGAAAAAAGCCAGGGTGAGGGTGCGCGGGATAGGAGTAGCGGTCATAGTGAGAAAGTGTGGCACGGTTTCTCGCGAGCCGTCTTGGCTCCCCAAGCTTACTTCTTGTAGTTTGGCCCGTTGGGCTACGCCAAAGCGATGCTGTTCGTCGACTACGATGAGGACCAATTTTTCGAAGGTGACGTCATCTTGAAGGAGAGCGTGAGTGCCGATGATGATTTGAGGAATGCCGGCCTGGATTGCTTTGAGGAGCGTGGGGCGCGTGACGGTTTTGCCATCGAGGATGCGATAGCTGCTCGTGAGTAAAGCGAGGTGGTTTTCGGTACCGGCGAAGAGTGTGTTTAGGTTTTCAAAATGTTGGCGAGCCAGGACTTCGGTCGGCGCCAAAAGAGCACATTGGCATCCGTGTTCTGAAGCGACGAAGGCCGCCAGTCCCGCTACAATCGTTTTGCCGGAGCCGACGTCGCCGTTGAGGAGGCGATTCATAGGTCGGGGCTGGGCCATATCCTCTAGGATTTCTAGGCTTGCTTTGCGCTGGGCGTTGGTCAGGGTGAAGGGGAGCCGGCTGATGAAATTTTTGAGAGAGGCTTCGTTGAAAGGCAAGGCTTGAGCTGTGGCTGTTTCGAAGAGAGCTTTCACTTGGAGCATTTTGAGCTGTACGAAGAACATTTCGTCGAAGGCGAAACGTTTGCGGGCCAAGAGCTCGTGCTGAGCGTCTTTGGGAAAGTGGATGTAGAAGAGGGCCTGTTTTAAAGAAGGGAGGTGGAGCGGTTCCAGGATGTCAGCTGGTACCGGATCGGGGAAGTCGGTTAGTTTTTGAAAGATGCCGGTTAGCTGCCAGCGGAAAAAGCGCGACGTCAGGCCAGCGGTTTCTGGATAGACTGGCACGAGACGACCAGTATGAGTGGCATCGCGGGCGGAGCGTTCGAAGGCTGGGTTGGTCATGAGTAGCCCCTCACGATCACGGCTCACCTTGCCGCTCACTCGGATGACCATACCAGCCTTGAGGGTTTGTGAGACGAAACGCTGGTTGAACCAGATGAGGCGGAGGCTACCGGTGGCGTCCTCAAGCACCGCTTCCGTCAGAAACATTTTTTTCTTCCAGGTGCGGCCAGCTTCGATGGAGACAATCGTTCCCTCGAGGGTGCATTTTTCATCGGGTGCGATAGCGGCGATGGCGTGCGTCTCTGAATAGTCCTCGTAGCGAAAAGGGAAGTGATAGAGCAGGTCGCGCACGGTTGAAAGACCCAGGCGGGCCAGCTTGGCCAGGGTTTGTTGCTTGATGGTAGGGATGGCGGCGAGAGGAGTATCGAAGGTCATATCGACGATGGATAGTTTTCAGTAAAGGAAAGAGCCTGGGGATAGTTTCAGTATACTCCGGAACAGAAGAGATGTTCAAACGAAGCAAAGTGGCTGGAAAAAAAGCAGGCCCACTAACGTTGTTACGTCGGCGGGCCTGGGAAAGATCTCTTTGCAGGAGAGACCAGGAGGAGCAAAGGGTTGAGAGGTGCGAGTTTGGTTTGTATTGGCCTAGGCGTTAGCCATGGCCACGGTCGTGTGCTTGCTTGCTGTCATGGCTGCAGCGCTCCCTTGTGGGGATTTTTTGCTGAAGCCCAGCATTTTCAAAAGCTTATCAAACTGCCCCATTGTGGGCGGCGTTTGCGTCATGGAAGTTTGTCGGAACCGAATAGTGGTTCCTGAAAATTCCAGGAAAATCGGCTGGGTAAAGCCCTTGAATTCTTGTGCGCAGAAATCCTGCATACCTTGGTTCAAGGCGGTTTGCTCAGCGATATTTGGTGGGGTTTCGAGTTCCACCAAGCAGAGAACCAAATTGCGGGGATCAAATGTCCCCACTTTCTTCATTACGGGCAATTTTTTCATGTTTATCCTCGGTATAATTGTATGCACTTCGCAGGCCCCTTCACTTCTTATTATTGTCAAGTAACTCGTCCACTATAGCAAAAAACAGCCTTTTTGTCAAAGGGCGTTTTGTATAAAGGTTTTTTTACTTATTTGGTGTCCTCGTGTGGAGTCGAACCACAATCGCCTCCTTCGGAGGGAGGCATCCTATCCATTGAACGACGAGGACGGCGGTTCATCCATACTACCCAAAGATGGCTCTTTACGCAAACAAAAGACTCCCAATCAGGAGTCTCCAGTTTCTCTTGTTATCACTGTGTTCGTGTGCGCTTGGCAGGAATCGAACCTGCGACCCTCTGGACCGCAACCAGATGCTCTATCCACTGAGCTACAAGCGCCTAAAAAACCAAAACTTTCCCTTGCTAGGAAAGCACTCTTAAATATGCAGGAATTTCTCCAAAGTGTCAACTAGTCCAGGCTCGTGTTTGTCCTCTGGTACGTGTTGGAGGAGTATGTTGTGGAGCTCTTGTACAGGGAGAGTGATGATGGGGATGTGGACATGGGAGATGAGTTTGCCATCTGTCTTGATGGAAAGGAGGTTGTCGAAAGGCGGTTCATCGTAGAGATGGAATGACTCGATGTCTTCGAAGGCGTAGAAGGCTTTGCCAGCCACGATGCCTTTGGTGGTGACGAAAAACGAAATTGTTTCAGGCTCGCGGTCGAGAGAGAGATAGCCGGTGATACCGACCAAGATAAAAGTGATGGCCATGAGCGGGCTGTTGGTATAGAGGGCCCAACCGATAATGACAATGAGCAGGAAAATGATCACGACTCTGGAGCGCGGTCCGAGCTCGAGGGGCTCGTGTTCTGGCGCTTGCCAGTGGAGGAGGGCGTTGCCGTAGTATGAGGGCAGAGCGTTGGTAGAACCACTGGGGGCCTGGCTGTTTGTCGATGGATGTTCCTGCATAGTGAGGTGAAAATGATTTCTTTTACTATAGCATATTGAGGGTTTCTTGGTGAGGGCTCGCGGCCTGGGCTTTTGGGGCCGACTCTTCACAAAGAGGAGGGCTCCTGATACCATGAGAAGGTGCAGAAAAGCTTGGTAAAAGAGTGGAGGAGTGGCCGAGTGGTTGAAGGCAACAGTCTTGAAAACTGTCGTACCCGAAAGGGTATCGTGAGTTCGAATCTCACCTCCTCCGCTTTTTTACTAATCAAGTGGTACCAGACAGGGTGAGCGAAAAAGAGCGGCCTTGGGCGGCTCTTTTTTGCTGATGACAAGAAGAGAAAAATACGCTATACTGAGGAGACTTTTATTCTTTCTTGAAACAGTACCGGTATGGCAGGAGCGCTCGTTATTCAGGCGTTGAAGAAACAATATTCCAACGGTGTTCTCGCACTGAAGGAGGTGGATTTGGTGGTGCCCGAGGGCGAGTTTTATGGTTTGCTTGGTCCCAATGGCGCTGGCAAGACGACTCTCATCGGGATTGCTGCCGGACTGACCAACAAGACGAGTGGAGAGGTGAGTATCTTCGGCCATGATATCGATCATGAGGTGAGCTTGGCCAAGGCCTCGATTGGATTAGTGCCCCAGGAGTTCAACTTTAGTATTTTTGAAAAGGTTATTGATATCGTGTGTCAGCAGGCAGGGTACTATGGGATTGCACGCGCGGCGGCGTTGCCTCGAGCGGAAAAATATCTGAAACTTTTGGGTCTGTGGGAAAAAAAAGATGAACAGGCAATGAAGCTGTCTGGTGGAATGAAGCGCCGGCTGATGATTGCTCGGGCGTTGGTGCATGAACCCAGGCTCCTTATTCTCGATGAACCGACGGCGGGAGTGGATATCGAACTGCGCCGCGAGATGTGGGATTTCTTGCGCGACTTGAACGCGGCTGGCACAACTATTATTCTCACCACGCATTATTTGGAAGAGGCGGAGCAGCTCTGCCGCCGGGTGGCCATCATCAATCAAGGGGAAATTGTGGCCGAGGGGCTGGTGAAAGAACTTCTCGGACAGATGCATACCGAGACTTTCATTTTTGATTTGGAGGAGCCTTTGTCGGAACGGGCGGAGCAGGTGATTAGTAAATTCGGAGTGAAGAAGATAGACGCCGACACGATTGAGATGATTATGGAAAAAGGGGAGACTTTGACCGAGGCTATCATTGCCTTGGCGCGTTTGGATATCCGGGTGCGTAGCATGCGCAATAAGTCTAATCGTTTGGAAGAACTGTTTCTTGATTTGACTAAAAAATCCGGAGTATGACTCTCGAACAACAGTGGATTGCCTATATGACTATTGTCCGCAAAGAAGCGGGCCGCTTTCTCCGTATCTGGCCACAGACTCTCTTGCCATCGGTCATTACCACGACTTTGTATTATGTTATTTTCGGCACTTTCATCGGTTCGCAGATTCGTCCCATGCACGGCTTTAGCTATATCCAGTTTATCGTTCCCGGTCTGGTCATGATGGCGGTTATCACTAACTCTTTCTCCAATGTGGCTAGCTCTTTTTTTGGAGCCAAGTTTCAAAAACAGATTGAAGAACTCTTGGTGTCACCTGTCCCACCATTTTTGGTGGTGGCGGGATACGTGACCGGAGGCGTATTGCGCGGACTGATAACCGGAGCCCTGGTATTGGGTGTGGCGCTGTTTTTTACCAGTATTACCGTTTTTAACGTCGGACTGACGCTGCTCTTTATTTTCCTAACCGCGCTGTTGTTTTCTTTGGCTGGCCTGGTCAATGCCATCTTTGCTAAGAAGTTCGACGGGATTTCTATCGTGCCCACGTTCGTTCTCACTCCGCTCACCTATTTGGGAGGTGTCTTTTACTCGGTTTCGATGCTCCCGCCTTTTTGGCAGCACGTTTCGGCCCTTAACCCCATTCTCTACATGGTCAACGGTTTCCGTTATGGGTTGCTGGGGATTTCCGATGCCAGTGTTCCTTTGAGTCTTTCTGTTCTTATTGTCCTGAGTGTGGCGATGCTTTTTTTCAATATGTACTTATTCAAGACTGGTCGGGGATTGAAGCCATAGAGAATACTTGCATAGTTGAGAAGTA
>JBBQYU010000028.1:0-12111 GCA_038208355.1 Candidatus Moraniibacteriota bacterium | reverse complement strand
CATCGCCATCAAAATCGCCATCAGCATCCATCTCTTCAGAGTCATTATTGCTGACAGTACGATTCTTTTCATTATCATCACCGCCTACCCGAGAGCCTTCCGCAGCCTTTTTGGCCGCTTCACGCGTACGTTCGGCTTGCTTCTTAACCGACTCACTGGCTTTTTCAGCAGACTTACTGGCACTTTCACTGCTACTCTCCTGACTATCACTGTTACTGCTATCTTCACTATCGCTCTCACTATCATTCTCACTATCATCAGCCCGAGAAGTAAACGTCGTGCCCAGCTGGTTCTTCGTCACCACGGTCACCGCTGTCACAAATGCTCCGAAGGCCATCAAGACGATAACAAGGGCCGACGCTGTACTCAGCTTTTTTTGTTTTTGCATAAGTTTTACTTATGATTATTTACTTTTTTAGTATACCACATAATACATTTTACTGCCCGTCTTTGCAGCCCGTCCCCAGACCACCCACACACCCTTCAGTTGGCGGCTTGCCTCGTTCCGGACACGTCTCCGAGTAAATACAGGCACTGTCCCCAACAGAGGCAATCTGACTCTCTATCGTTTTCTCATCGCTCGCGCCATAGGTCACGAGAATCCGGTCCAAATCCTGAATCTCATAAGCATCGAACGATGTGTTTGGTTGGCCATTCACAAAGAGCTGAAGCGTCTTACCGTTGCCATTGCAGAACTTCTCTCCGCCATCCAGCTGAAAACATTCCTTGGAAAATGCTATCCCCAGCGACTGGAAAAAACGGCCCATGGTCACTCCAGTCTGATGTTTATGGATGATTTCACCATTGCCATCGTGGAGGTGCACGCTGGCATCGAGCTCTTTCCCTCCCGCTTCTTCAGAAGACTGGTACTTGGCCTGAGAAAAATCCACTGCCTGACCGGCGAGATAGACTTTAAAATCTGCGTGCTCATGTATTTCAGCAGCCGCAGTGGCATCAGACTGAACGACCGGAGCCTTCTTGGCCGCCGCTTCCACCAGCGACTTGAATTCCTCCGCACTCTTCGGGTTGGCAATCTTTTCTCCGTTCAAGAAAAAAGTTGGAGTACCCTCAATATTCAAGCTATTCCCCGATTCTCGGTCCGCATTGATAGCGCTATCAATGGTTGAATCGGCCAGATCACTTCGAAACTTCTCGATATCCAAACCAATCTTTCCAGCATAGGAAGGGAAGATACTTTTGCTCGGGTCAGCCGCCGTTGACCATTCTTGCTGATTTCCAAAAAGTAAATCGTACATCTCGAAAAATTTCCCCTGCCGACCAGCAGCTTCTGCCGCCCGCGCCGCTGGCAAAGCATTAGGATGCACCTGAAGCAACGGATAGTGACGGATAACTACCTTAAGCTTCCCCTCCATATCCTTCAAGAGTTGTTCCACCACCGGATAGTAGGCTCCGCAGGCGGGACACTGAAAATCGGTATATTCAACCAGGGTCACCGGTGCATGAGCATCTCCTCTGACCCAGTCGTTGGCTCTCACCTCAAGAAGAGGATCCTGCGACGTTACTGATGTTGTAGGACTGGAGCTATATTTCCAAATAGCCAAACCACCAAAAACCAATACCGCGACAATGATTACTTTTACCAGTCCACTCATAGAAATAGTCATTTTAAGATTATGCTTTTATGATAGCGCTTTTCTCCCAGCAGTCCAAATGTGATGAATTTCATTTCAGGGAAGAAAAAAGATCCAGCGTAGCTAAAGCGGTCTTTCCCCAGGAAAATTTTTCCTTCCGTTCTAGACCCATACTCTGCAAAGAATGCTGTAAAAGAGGGTCGGTTAGGATATTTTGAAGGGCTCGAAAAAGCTCATCGGGTTGATATGGGTCAATCATCACGCCAGCGTTCCCCACAATTTCCGGTAGCGAGGAAGAATGAGCGGTTATGACCGGTACGCCGCAGGCCAGAGCTTCCAAGGGGGGAAACCCAAACCCTTCATACAAAGACGGGTAGACAAAGACACTAGCCAGATTATAGAGCACTGCCTTATCAGCGTCTTCAATGAACCCTGGCAAAAGAATCCTGTCCCGATAGGACGAAAGAGCAATGGCACGAAAAACCTCATCGCACTTCCAGCCCGGCGTTCCTGCCAGTACCAAATCATACTTCGTTACTGTCTCATTGCCGAGCCGAAGAAGCGCCTCGTAGCCCTGAATAATGGCCACAATATTCTTGCGCGGCTCGAATGTCCCCAGATACAAGATAAAGCGATACGGCAGATGGTATTTTTCTTTCACCCGTAACAGTTCCGGATCATTACGATCCATCAGTCGAAATTGTGCCCCAATACCGCTTGGAATCACAACAATCTTTTCCTGTGGCACCTGATAGGCTGACATCAAATCATGAGCCGTAGACCGAGAGACGGCGATAATCTTGTCCGCCTTGGCAGCCAGACGACGAAAATTGACCAAAAAATGCCACAGGCGCTGTTTCCAAGAAAAAACCTCCGGAAACATTTCAAAAGAAAGATCGTGCGATGTCACAACCAACTTGGTCTGATTGGAAAGCGCGACGAAGTTCAGATTGGGCAAGAAAAAAATATCAGTTCCACCTAGCAAACGGTCGAGTTTCGGCCAACCTAAGTACCAGAGGGAAAAGTTGAGCAATTTGTTAGGGAAGCGAAAACGCCGCAACGTGACATTCGGATGCTCGGTCGCCCACGAAAAATCAATCTCCTTGTCTTTCCAGGCATTAAAAAAGAGAATATATTCATTCTCACGATCACAGAGAAAAAGCTCCTGCAAAAGCGCCAAGGTGTATTCCTCCACTCCGGTTCGTTTTCCTTCCGCCAAACAGCGTACATCAATTCCTATCCGCATAAGCAATAAACAATAAAGAGACAACGGCCGACACACGGGAAATAACAACCTTCATTTTTGAGACGCTCTTGGTTTTTGTTTGCTGCTAGTGGCCTTTTGTTGACTGAAAGTAATGGCGGAGCAACACTCCCCAGAACCCTATAAATAATCCTACGGCCAACCCGACGAGAAGGGTAAGGGTAATCCCGATGCGGCCGTCACGAACGACCGGGTCATTACCGATAATAACAAACCAGTTCTTCTCTCTATTTTCTTTATTCAGACTCTCCGTATAGTGATTAAGCACCGTCATCATAGAAGCGGATACATCGCTGAGCACTTTCTCATTCGGTCCGGCATAAGAAACCTCAATCATCTGTGATGAGAGCCGGCCAGCACTGAACGCGTGTTTGAGGTCACGGACACTGAGGTCTTCCGCTCGCAGATGCGCCCCGTTATAAATATCCTCTACCACACGCGGTGCAGCGAGCCAACGCACTACCGTATCAGCGAAACGTTCATCGGCCTGCAGGCGATAAAAGCTATCATACGTATAATCAGTCGTCTCTTGCGCACCTGTCCGGCCGATATTCAGAAGCAAAGACGATTGAAAAAGTGGCCGCTGATTAACCTGCCAAAAAAAGGCAACTCCCAAACAAAGGAGTACCACTCCGAAGAAAAAATGTGCTTGTTTTTGAAAAATGGCTATCAGTTCTTTGAGTTCCATACGTTCCTCATTACATATCAATTATCCCCTCTTTTCCAGGTGCTCCGCCAGCGCCCGTTCCACATAGTCCTGTATTGTAGCCTTAAAGCGCTGTTTGTCAAAATGGAGCGCTTTGCTCCTGATATAGACCGGGTCATAGGCATGTTCGTCGAAATGTTCCACAGCAGAAACGATGGCCTCGGCTGTCTGGGTATCAAAAAACACTCCTGTCTTCCCCTCCTCCATATGCTCGACAATATCCCCGCCCCGATAAGCGATGAGCGGCCTGCCAGAAGCCATCGCCTCGATAGCGACAATACCAAAATCCTCTTCCTGAGGGAAAACAAACCCCCGACACCGCGCATAGTACTGAGGCAGGTCTTCTTCTGAGACCCGACCCAAAAACTCAACCGTGGGGCCGGCCATTTTTTTCAACCGCCGCAGTTCCGGTCCCCGCCCGATAATCTTAAGCGGCAACCCGAGCCGATTGAAGGCCTCGATGGCGATATCGTGACGCTTGTAGGCGATGAGGCGCCCCACCATCAAAAAATAATCATCTGGATGCGAGGCAATAGCAAAGCGTTCTACATTAACCGGCGGATGGATGACCAGAGCATCTTTGCGATAGTATTTTTTGATGCGCTTGGCCACAAATTGTGAATTAGCCAAAAAACGATCCACTCGATCAGCGCTGGCCTTGTCCCAGAGACGAATAGGGCTCATAAAGAACGGCACCAGCCGCTTAATCATGGTCGGGAAACCAAAATCCTGTGTGTACTTCTGACAGTCATCCCAGGCATAGCGCATCGGGGTATGCATATAGCAGATATGAAGCGTTTCCGGACGAGTGATAATACCTTTGGCATAGCTTGATGAATCAGACAGGACAATATCGTATTTTGTGAAATCAAACTGCTCAATGGCAAAAGGCATAAGCGGAGGGAAGAAACGATGACGTTTACGAGAAAAGGGCAGCCGCTGAAGAAATGAGGTGTAGATGCGCTGCTTATCAAAAATCCCCCGCATGGCCTCTTCGTCGTGGATGAGCGTATAGATAGGCGCATAAGGAAACAGCTCAGTGAAAGCCTCAAGCACCCGCTCCGCTCCCCCATACTGCACGAGATAATCATGTACTAAGGCAATTTTCATAAAATAGCATCTATGGTAAAGCGTAACGCTGCTTCAAAAGCTGCATTCTCTGCAAAAGAATATCCCAGGTACTCTGCCGACACTGAGCAAAAAGCAAAGCACGATCCTCATCGGTAAGGCGCAAATGAGCCGTATCCTGAGCAGACATCAGATGATACATAATCGATGTAGGGTCATTGTCATGCGGCAACCCCAGGGCGTGCCCCAGCTCGTGCACCAACACCGCACGCAGATGGGCCAGGTCATCATACTGATAAATATTTATCTCTTGTCCGACATACTCTCCCTGATCAAATTCCCTCCCTTCGCCATAGGTATTCACGTACTGTTTGACATCTTCATTATAGGCTTTCACTACAGCTATCTGCTTTTGAGAAAAACTATTAACCAGCGTCGCTAAGCGATTTACATCCTGGCGTTTGACCTCAAGCTGCGCCCTGCTTTCGTCGAGCGCTGCAGATACCTTGTGAAGATTGTTATACACATCCTTCGGTGCCCCACCCTGCTTATTCCATTTTTCCACCTCACTGTTATACGCGCTCAGTTGTTTTTTATAGGAAGCAAGCATCTGCTCATATTCTTGGCTCGCCCGTTTATATGAAGCCAGGGTTACCGCCTGTTGTTCCGCCAAGCTCCCGCGTACACGTTCCGTCTCATGCAAGGAGGTCTCCAGACGTTTGCCTTCCACGGTCTGCTCTTGGCGTGCGTCAAAAATCAAATTAACTCTGAACGGAGCGTTAGGAGTAAACGCAAACAACTCTTTCCCCAAAGCGTCCTCCCAAAGACTTTCAGCACTTATTACCTCGTTTAAAAATTGAGCCTGACTAATGCCGAAGCGCGTGTCAAAGCTACCCAAAGAATACTGCAAAGGCTTTTCACATGGTAATACAACTTGGTTCCACGCAAAAATCCCACCTGCTGCCAGAAGAGTTAGAAACAAAAACCACCCAAGAGTCTTCAAATACATAACGTTAAATTGCAGCAAGATAGACATTGTTTAAGGGACACTACGATCGTAAGCGTCCCCCGAAACGCTCTTGAGCCAAGGCTACGATACTATCAAAGGCAGCGTCCATTTCAACACTCGAGAGTGTCCTGTCTGATGCACCGAAAGAAAGGTGAAAGGCAAAGCTTTTTTCAGCACCCTGTTCATAAATATCAAAGAGAGCGAACTTTTGTAGCAAAGAGGCGCCGGCTTCATGCAGGAGCTGTTCCACATCGGCGACCATCACACGCCCAGGGAAAGTCAACGAGATATCGCGCAAGGCATAAGGAAATTTTTGCAAAGGAGCGAACAAAAGTTCCTTTTTCTGTATAGCCCGAAGCTGTTCCGTGAAAAAAATTGCTACCGCCACACGCGGTTCCAACGCGAAAGCCTTCAGTACGGCCGGATGAAGCTCGCCTATCATGCCAATAAGCTTTCCCTCTGCTACGATACACGTGCTCCGAGTGGGATGGAGCATGACCAATTCCAAAACGGCCGGAAATTTTTCAGACAACTCATAGGAGAGATGTCCAGTATCAATATGCAGGGCCTCGAAAAAAACGTCAACCCGCCCCTTCATACCGAAGAAGGCGCTACCCTTTTCACTTTTCTGTGGCAAGACGGTCATGAGGGTAAGAGACTCTTTTTCGGTTACCCGTTTTGTTTTAAGATCTTTTTCAAAAACATGTGCCCACTCAAAAATATCAAATTGCCCGAAATGACGCAGGTTTTCGGCTGCCCGCCGAAGCAGAAGCGGCACCGAACTCAGACACAAATACTGCTGATCGGGACTGAGGGGATTTTCCAACTCCGCGTGACGCTCCAATGGCAATCGAGCCGCCAGTACATCCTTCGTACCATAGAAAGAATAGGTCATCACCTCATCAAAAGAAACATGAGCCAGATACTCCTTCACGGACCGCTCAAAAGCTTTGAGTTCATTGTTCTCCGGGACAGCCAGCGGTAACACTGGCGGAAGCGGAGCAATCTTGTCATAGCCGTGCAGACGGCCGATTTCCTCAATCAGATCCCATTCGTTCCGGAGATCCGGACGACGAGTCGGTACCGTGATAGCAAGCACTGGTTCATCGGCCACTTTCTTCACACCCAAACCAAGCAGTGCCAAATGCTGCACTACCTGAAAAAGCGGAATCTTTATTCCTAACACATTTTCCACCCGCGCTAAAGGCAAAGAAATTTTCCAGCTCCCAAATTTCTTAGGATAGACATCGCGCATGCCCAAGAGCTTACCGCCTGCTAGTGAAGGGAATAATGCCGCAGTTTCACGCGCTACCTCACTAGGCAGATTAGGGTCAAGATTGCGTTCAAAACGATAGCTGGCATCCGTTGGCAGATGGTGACGATTCTTGGTACGACGCACCGCAGAACCATCGAAGTTAGCAATTTCTAAAAATATGTTTGTGGTCTCGTCCGTCACGGATGAATCGAGCCCACCCATCACACCAGCCAAGGCCAAGGCCTTCACGCTATCAGCAATGACGACGTCCTCCGGGGACAGTTTCAGTGTTTCGCCATTCAGTAATTTCAACTTCTCATTTTTTTTCGCGTATCGCACTGTTATGGCTCCCTGTACTTTATCAGCATCAAAAGCGTGCATCGGCTGACCGGTCAAGAGCATCAAATAATTGGTGGCATCAACAATGTTATTGATCGGCCGCGAACCTGAGACCATCAGTTTCGCCTGCAGCCAGAGCGGGGATTCTTTTACGGTTACTCCCTGATAATACAACCCGAGATAGCGCGGACATTCTTTCTTAGCAGTAATGACCACCTTGGGAGCCCGATTATAGGAAGGAATCCGTAATGTCTTCTTGCCTTTTTCTGCCAAACGCGGCGCACGACCATCGAGAGCGGTAATCTCACGAGCCAGACCCTGATAGGCCAAAGCATCTGATCCACGATCGGGCAGGATTTTTACTTCTAAAAGCGTATCATCAAACTGGAAATGTTTGGCAAAGAGTGCCCCTACTGGAGCATCTTCAGGTAAAACAAGAATACCACTATGATCATCACCCAGGCCCAGCTCTTTCTTGGAACAAATCATGCCGTTCGATTCGATGCCGCGCAGGGTAACCGCTGCGATTTTTATTCCGCCCGGCAAGATGACTCCCGGCAACGCCACGGCTACCCTCTGTCCTTCGGCAATATTCGGAGCACCACAAACAATCATACGTATATCGTTTCTTCCGACCTCTACCTGCGCCACACGCAGTTTATCCGCATCGGGATGTTGAGCCAAAGCCACCACCCGACCGACTACTACACCATCGATACCATGAGAAAACTTCTCAATACTCTCCACCTCAAAAGCGTGCGTCAAAAGCAAACGCGCCACTTGCTCAGCGCTTTTTTTGGTTCCGGATAATTCTTTGAGCCAACGGTAACTGTAGTGCATAATTAAAATTGTCGGATAAAACGGAGATCTCCACTCATCAAAAGACGGATATCGGTAATCTTGTACTTCATCATGGCCAGGCGCGTCAGGCCGAAACCCCAGGCAAAACCCTGATACACTCCGCGCTTGTAGCCGGCAGCCTCGAACACCTTCTGATTAACCATGCCAGCCCCGCCAATTTCTAGCCAACCAGACTGCTTGCAGGTCGGACAACCCTTTCCATCGCAGAGGATACAGCTGATATCAAACTCAAAGGAAGGTTCCGTAAACGGGAAAAAACTCGGACGCAAACGAACAGTCACTTTTTTGCCAAAGAATTTCCCAAAAAATGTTTCGGCAACGTATTTAAACGTGGCTACTGTCACCTCGCCCTCGACATCTACCATGAGACATTCAAACTGATGGAAGGTATGCTCATGGGAAGCATCAGTTGCCTCATTACGAAACACTCGCCCTGGCATAATCACACGTAGCGGCGGTTTATGCGTCTCCATATAACGGACCTGACCACCAGACGTATGAGTACGCGGCAGAAAACGTGCGTCTTTTTTCTTTTCCTGCTTCAGCCAAAAAGTATCCTGCATATCACGCGATGGATGGTCCTTGGGAAAATTGAGCGCATCAAAATTATAGAGCTCTGATTCCACTTCCGGGCCACTCGCCACCGCAAATCCCATGGAAGTAAAGATGTCTTCTACTTCATGTTCCAAACGGGTAATCGGATGCAGATGCCCAACCGCTACCGGAATACCGGGAGCTGTTACATCAATAGCCTCCGCCTGCCAATCAATATTTTTTTCTAAAAATTCTTTTTTGGTTGCTTCCAAAAGGGCCCACAGCATTTGGCGAGTAGCATTGGCGAGCGGTCCCACCACCCTCTTTTCTTCGGGAGGCAAATCCTTCAGTCCTTTAAGAAGTGTATTGAGCTCACTTTTACGGCCCAAATACTGCACCTCCCAGGCTTCCAGTTCCTGAGACGTCTGAAGAGTCACGAGTGACTCCCTACCCTCTTGAGCAATCTGTTCAACGCGTTCTTTCATCATACCTTCATTCTAGCGAATTTTTATCGTTTTGGCGAAAAAAGCAAAAACCGAGTGAGAGTTGAAAGGAAAGTTTATAAGAATATTCCTTCCCTGCTTTCCCTACTCATTAAAAAACAATCTTCACAAAATCTTTCTTTCCAATTTTCATCACCTGCCCATTATGGCTCTCATCAAGCACGAGCATGGCATCCGCCACTTTGTTCTCAGCAATTTCCACGCCACCTTGTTCGATTTTTCGCCGAGCGTCAGACTTACTCTCTGCCAACCCATTTTCCGCTATCACATCAATCAGTTTTGCCCCTACCTGCGTCGTAATTTCTCTCAACTCTTCAGGCACCTGCCCCTTAGAAAATGTTTCGATAAAATACTGCTCAGCTCTGTCAGCCTCAACATCCCCGTGGTAAAGACGGACGATTTCCTTGGCCAACCGTACCTTGGCATCACGCGGATTACTGCCCGTCACCATGTCTTCCGCTATCCTGGCGACATCTTCCATGGGCACACGAGTACAATGAACGAAGTATGTTGTAATCAACTCATCGGGTATGCTCATCACCTTCCCAAACATATCATTCGGCACATCCAAGAGATTAATAGTATTTCCCCAGCTCGAACTCATCTTGCGACCGTCAGTACCTAAAATGAGATTCATCATGAGAATGTCCTGAGGCTCGCCAGCGAGAGGATTTTCACCAACTGAATTTCCGCCCCTTTGTTTGGGTACGTCTCCTATATTCTCACGAATTAAATCGACTTCCTCCTGAGAGGTAACCATGTGCTTTTGAGATTCGCGTCCAGCAAGAAGATTAAATCTTTGATCTGTCCCACCCAGTTCAACATCAGCATCAACCATGATACTGTCATATCCTTGCATAATCGGGTAAAAGAGTTCCCTCAGTGAGACTCTTTTTCCGCCATCAAGTCGTTTTTTAATATTCTCACGACTCATAAATTCATTCAACGAAAACCAAGTGGAAAGTTCACTTATTCTCCTCAGTGTAAGCCTAGAAAGCCACTTAGAATTGTAATGAACCTTGGTCAAATTTTTATCAAGAATTTTATATGCCTGTTCAAAATAAGATTCCATATTCTTCTGAACCAAAGCCTCGGAGAGCATAGGACGCTCACTCTCTTTATCCGATGTATCCCCAATCTGTCCAGTAAAGTCACCAACGATAAAATGAACTTGACAGCCCAATTCCTGAAAATCACGAAGTTTCATAAGCGGTACCGCGCGGCCAATATGGATATTGGGACTAGTGGGATCAATGCCCAATTTAATACGCAGTTTTTCGCCTGCAAGTAAACGAGCTTTCAGATGTTCGCGATCAATCACCTCTGCCACTCCGCGAGTGAGCAACTCCTCAATTTTTTTTTCTGTGGTTTCCATAAAAAATTTATTTTAACCCGAACTTGGCTTTCGCCAAACGATATTGGTCGTCAGAAATCTGCTTAGTCTTGCGCATCGTCTCAAGAGATTGGAGAATCTCATCTTTATGCTTTTCAATATTTTTCGGCGTCATCGCTTTGCGCAGGGTTTTTTCGCGCTCCTGCGGACTCATCTTCATCAGACGCTTCATAGCAAAGCGCTGCAGCATACTCATATCCTTGGGATCAGGCATGCCCGGGATGTTCGCGAGTTTCTCTTCCTTTTTTTCTTCATCTTTTTTTCCTCCCGAGGCGGATCCGCCTTTGGCGGAAAATGGATTCCACTTCATATTTTTTTATTCCTTATTTATTTACTCTTGTCCTTCGTCTTCATATTATACCGTGTTACCAAAAGCGCCGAGGCCACAAAGATAGAAGAGTAGGTGCCGAACGTAACTCCGGCTAACAGGGCGATGCCGAAATAACGGATACTCTCGCCACCGAACAAAACGATAGCGATAAGAGTGATGATCACCGTCATGGACGTGTTAATGGAACGGCCGAGCGTTTCGTTCAGAGAATGGTTCACGATGGTCTCAAAATTGTCCTTGCGGCTGGAGCGCTGCAGATTCTCACGGACCCGATCGTACACCACGATAGTATCGTTCACCGAATAGCCCAAAATAGTAAGGAGCGCGGCAATGAACGGAATGCCGACTTCTACATCAAAATAGTGCCCCAAAAGTACGAACAATCCCACCACAATCAACACATCATGGGCCAAAGCAATGACCGCCCCCAACCCATACTCCCACGAGGTCACCACACCAGAAACACGCCGGAAAGCCCAGGCAATATAGAGAGCGATACCGATAATGGAAAGGATAATACCGGTCGAAGCATTCTTCTTGATCTGATCGGAGACCGAAGCGCCGATAAAATCCGTGCGCAATTGCGTGATATGTGGATCCAGCGCCGTCAGTTTCTCTAATACCTGATCATTGGCCGCCTCATCCGAAGCCAGATAACGGAGCAGTACGCCCTGATTATCTGTCGGCTGCACCGTCAAACTCTTGAGTTTTATATCAGTGAGACTTTGCTCTACTTCCTGCGCCGTCGGAACAGGACTCACCGCGAAGCGCACTTCCATGAGGGTACCGCCCTTGAAATCGATACCAAATTTCAGCCCCCAAAAAAGAACGAGCAATATACTCGCACCCGTCAGCAAAGCAGAAGTCCAGTAGGCGTATTTTCTTTTTTGAATAATCTGAAGCATATATTATTCCAATGGTTTTTTAGGAGAAACGAGCAGCTTCTGGTGTTTTTCCATCCAGTCACCGGCGATAAAGGTCGTAGTAATCCGCACCAGCACCACGGCGGTAAAGAGAGAAAGGAGCACACCTAAGGCGAGAATAACTGCGAAACCCTTCACAAAACCGGTTCCCAGCCCAATGAGGATGACGGTGGTAATAAGCGTCGAAACATGGCCGTCACGAATACTCGGCCAGGCGCGTCGGTAGCCCTCCTTAAT
The DNA here is from genome assembly GCA_038208355.1 of Candidatus Moraniibacteriota bacterium. GTDB lineage: Bacteria > Patescibacteriota > Minisyncoccia > Moranbacterales > UBA1568 > UBA1568. The sequence continues at coordinate 96 of JBBQYU010000028.1, read as the reverse complement.
GGAACGGACGACTCCTTTGCCATAAGAAAGCTCTTCGCGAGTCCGTTCAAAAATAAGCACGTTGGCATCCACAGCGATACAAATAGAAAGGATAAA
>JBBQYU010000027.1:0-12810 GCA_038208355.1 Candidatus Moraniibacteriota bacterium | reverse complement strand
ATTGCCGCCATGGCTGACGTCCACAGCAAGCCCGGACGAAAAAACGCCACCGGCACGACGGTCACTTCGGAAAAATATATTCTTCCTCAGTTAAATGACTCTGACCCGGCCTGCGGTATGCGTTTAGTGCGTTTGGATATTGACGAAACGACGGTCACCCCGGAACAAATCGACCAGATTTTCCAAGCCGCTACCAAAACCGTCCCCACCAAAAAGTACGTCGGCACAGTCTTGCCCTTCCGCATTATTGTCGATATCTGCCGACTCGGTATCGCGCCGCTCATAGACTACCTAGGCATCAAAACCAAGAATGAGGCCGAAAATAGTATCGACCAAGGTAATTTTTTCCCAGAAGCGCCCACGCGTAAAGGGCTCCTCCATATCATTCCCCCACTCTTTCTCTTCTTCGCCCAATTCCGCGCTGGTATCATCGGGGCCGCTGGCAATCACTTCCTCGACCTCATGAAGGTTTCCGACATCATGGACGAAGAAACTGCTAAAAAATTCAACCTACGAAAAGGCCAGTACCTGCTCATGGTGCACTGCGGCTCAGGTATCTTGGGCCAGTACACCATGTATATGTTCACCGCCAAAAAGCGTGAGCACCTTTCCACGGCTATCCTGATGAACCTCGGGAGATTCCTGTGGTTGACCCCCTATAAAAAAACCATTGCCGCCATCGCAAAAAAAATCCGCGCGTCCGACTTTGGGAAAAAAGAGCCCCTCATCACTTTTGAAGGTGAGGGTGAGGATGGCAAGCTCTATATGGCGGCTCGCCATGCCTGCTCCAACTTTGCCCACGCCAATCGCGCGACCATCACCCATAACTTCATCCGAACCACAGAAAAAATCTTGGGCCGACCGATTGAGGCCGACCTCCTTTATGATATGCCACACATTCTTGTTTCCCAGGAAGAACATTATGGGCAAAACGTCTGGGTGCACCGTAACGGCACCAGCCGCGCCTACGGCCCAGCTCGGATGAGCCATCACCCCGTATTCCGAGAAACCGGCGAACCGGCCTTCATCCCAACCTCGATGAGCACCGAAGCCTACCTGTGCGTCGGCCAGGATGACAATGTCTCAAGTTTCTATTCCTGCAATCATGGAGCCGGCAAGGCGAGCACAACAAGCGAAAGCGTCGTGCCTGAAACCAAAGAGGCCCTTCATGAAAAACTAGCCACCCGCGGCGTCAAACTCTACAATGGCCGCTCCTCCAAAGTCATCGAACAAGATTCTTCTCATTACAAACGCGCCGAAGACGTCATCGAAAGCGTCGTCCAAAATAATATCGTCAAGCCCGTAGTTAAAATGCAACCCGTATCGATTATCATGTACTAAAACTCTATGCGTTTCATTTCTTTTTCGGGCGTGGATGGTTCGGGAAAATCTACGCAGTTACAACTCTTGAAGACAAAGCTGGAACAAACTGGCAAAAAAGTAGCCTATTTCCATGCCGTGGAATTTTCCCTGGCCAACAAAATAGCTCGCCTCTTTCACAACCAAAAAACTTTTCAGCCTGGTCACGAAAAAGCGACTACCAACGCTTCCTGGCTGATGGTAGTGCTACGTGAAAAATTCCTCTTCATTGACATGCTGCGTTTCTACTACCTGCTGCGCCGACTGCAGAAAGACGGCTACCAATACCTCCTCGCTGATCGCTCCTTCTACGACTCCCTCGTCAATCTCTCGTACCTCTCTTCTTCGGCCATCGTAAAATTCGGTATGTACTTCCTGGAACCGCTTCTACCGCGTGCCGACATCGCCTTCTATTTCGACATCGCTCCCGAAGCCATCATGGCTCGCGAACATGCCCCGGAACAGGGTATCGAATACCTCCGCGCCAAACACGCCCTCTTCCAGAAAAAACTCTCTGACTGGAAATTGATTTCCATTGACGCTAACAAGGAGAAAGAAATTATTTTCCAAGAAATTATTCAAATTATAAAACCCTAGTTTACAATATCTTCTTTTTGCTTTCCGTTGGAGTGAACAGTCACATCTATGATGAGTGAGTCGGTAACAGTCGGGCGTGACGGATGGTCTCGACAGGACAGCTCCCTGTTCGACAGAACGAGTCAAAGATGTTCGTGAGCGTAATAGTGAAAGCAAAAAGAAGATATTGTAAACTAAACAAATTTTTTAATATGAAGAAATTCTCCCAAGCCCTGGTCTGGCTGACGCTCTCAGAAATCATCTTCAATATCGCCGGCTACATCATCCACTCTTCGGTCGGACGTATTCTCGGTCCGGCTGACTACGGCCGTTTCAGCCTAGTAGTCACTATGACCACCATGGTCATCATTCTCATTGGCAACGGCATCCCCACTGCTATGTCGAAATATCTCAGTGAGATTTTCGAAAGCGCACCGGAAAAAATCATCGGCATCAAGCACGCAGCGCTCCGTCTCCAGGTCATCCTCATGCTCTGTGTCACCATCATCTTTTTCTTTGCCTCGCCTTTTCTGGCTTGGACACTCCATGACCCATCACTCACGCCACTCTTTCAACTCTCCTCTCTCATCATCCCCGCTTTTGCCGCCGCTTCTTTCTACTTCTACTACTACACTGGGCTGCACTTTTTCCGTCTTCAGGCCGCCCTCAAAACAACCCGTGCTCTGGGCCGCATCGTCTTTATCATCGGTTTTGCCTACTTCTTAGGCGTTCCTGGCGCCGTGGCCGGCTATATCGCCGCGCCACTGTTTGTTTTTGCTATCGCCCTCATTGCTGATACGTACATCACCCGACGATACTTCCCTGCTACCACCCAGTCAAAAACAGAAAGAATCGATTTTTCAACCAAAACACTTTTGCGCTACGCCTGGCCACTCACCCTCTTTCTCATTTTCTACGAATTCATCCTCACTCTGGATCTCTACTTTGTCAAAGGCCTCCTCCACAGCGATTATCTCACCGGCATCTACAATGCGGCCATCACTGTCGGACGCATCCCCTACTATCTCTTCTACGCCCTGACCATCATTCTCTTGCCGGCCATCTCCAAAACTACTGCCGAACGCAACACCCAAGAAACCGAAAGTCTGGTCAATAAATCTTTGCGCCTACTTACTTTTCTCCTTTTCCCGCTGGTTACTCTGCTCGTTTGTTACGCTCCACAGGCCCTCCATATTTTTTACGGTCCGAAATACGCCGCCGCCATCGCTCCGATGAGCATTTTCACAATCGGGGTCGGTTTCCTGACGGTTTTCTATGTCCTCAGCTTCGCCCTCAATGGTGCTGGTCTGGTCAAAATTCCTATGAAGCTTTCCTTTTTTGGATTCATTGGCATGATAGCGCTCAACTTTCTCCTTATCCCTCGTTTTGAGCTCATCGGAGCCGCACTCGCTACTACCATCGTATCCTTTGTGCTCATGCTCAGCATCCTCACCTACACCAAACTTCATTTTCGTGTCAGCATCTCCCTTAAGACCCTCTTCGTTTCACTCGTTAATACCCTCATCATCGTCGGTATAAGTCGTCTCCTCCCTGCCGGAACCTACACCGCTATCCTCTCAGGAGGCATCCTCTTTACCTTCTATTTCGTGCTCCTCAAAATATTTGGCGAGCTGACCGATGACGACCTCGCTCCCTTGAAAAAACTGTTCAAGCCCATAGCCTAAGAGTTACCCGTCCCGGATGTTGCTATTTCATCCTTCCAGGACTACACTGAGACTATCGAATATACAAGGAGCACTCGTGGATACCTCACCAGGGGTTTCATGCGTGTAGGTTCTTTTTTGGTACAACAGCAAGGAGACTACCATGTCATCCGTCATTACACCCTGGCCTTCGCCAACCGATATCATGATGGCTTACCTGGAAGCCTTCGCAAACACGTTTCAAGCAGAAACGGCCAGTAGCCACCTGAAAAAGGAACTTGCCATTCAGCTGGAGCTTGCCCTGCCTTCTGGACATCACGATGAGACCACGACGGAAGCCCGCAGCCTGCTACGCCTAGAGCGCAACTCAGCCGCGTCTCGACCCTTTCTCGAGCACAACCAGGTCCTAACCGATTGGATTCACCTGCCTTGGGTGCGCTCCATGGAGGAACAGCTCTGTCGGGCATTCATCTGCCACTTCCACCAAGTAGAACGCACGCTCATCCGCCGAGGCGAACTCACCTTGGCAGAATGGACAGAGGTTGGATCAAACGGTTCGTATCGGGACATCCTCTCCCGCTTGCTCTGCGAAGACAACCACCTCTACCGGCAAGTGCTCTCCTTCGACGCCCTCAGCAAGGACGAATACCAAGAGCTTCTCTCCCTGCTAAGCGTCGCTCTTCTGCCCGCCCAAGGATCGCTCCAGTAAGTCTGGCGCGCCCCAAACAAAACCCAGGGTTCTCACACGAATCCCTGGGCTTTTTCTTGTATTCTATTTCTACTCCCCACGGCCCCCCTACCAACGATAGACTTCTATGTCTCCGCGTACCTGAGAATTACTCACCGTTTCCATACTTTTCTTGAAGTATGTTTCCGCATCATTGGAAATATAGTCATAGTCATTCGTGGAGATAATTACCCATCCATGCGGATGCGCTGCCATAATAACTTGCAAATCGGCTAAGGAGAATTTCTTATCCGAGAGCTCACCGCCAAAATCATAGACTAGAACCTTGGCTCCAGCGAAATAATAATTGCGGAAATTTCGTGTGATAAGCACTTCGCCCTCTTCTTGATGTTTCTTGAAATAATCAAATACCTTACGATAGTTCGGGTTGTCTCCAGAAGAAGTCTCATGATAGGTATTATTTTCCTCTAAAAAATAACCATAATTGGGAAGGATAAGGAGGAGCAAGACAAGAGCCCATAGTACCCGCCGTTTCCCCAAGGTCACGAGCTCATCATTCACGAACGAAAGAATACCATAGACACCCACCGCGGAAAGAAGCATCACAAACGACTGCGCAAAAAAGATATACTGAGCTCCGGCATTGCGATTCCAAAACCACATCGCCAGAGCAAGCGGCACCAAAGCGGAAATCGTCAGCCACAGGGCCTCTTTGGGGCGCTTCAACTTTTTAGCCAGAAAGTAGCTACCAAAGAAAAATACCAGCACACCCAAAAGCGGGTGAGAAAAATCACGCAAGATATGGCCGAGATAAGAATAATGATTATCAAACCACACCAAACTGCCCAGGCCCAACCGTACCAGCTTGGGGAAAAAAACAACGGCTACCACAACCGCCCCCAAGCCCAAACCGGCCGTCAGCGCGTACTTATTTCGGAACGAATTTTCTTTCCTCCACGCCACCACCGCCAGAGTAAGGATATACACGCCAAAAACCGGAATGATACTGAGCGACAGACCATGCACCAAGGCATTCAGGCCCAAGAGTACTACCAAGGGAACGAAATACGCCGCATTGACCCCAAAACGCTGCCAGGTCTTTTTCAAGAAAGCGACAGACCCGCGATACTCTACCTCGAAAAAAGCAAAGAGTGTCGTGGCCAAAGCGAGATACACCGGAAAAAACATCGCGTACATACGCAGACGCCGGTCGAAAATAATACCCGAGATACTGACCGCAAAAAGGAAAGCCGCCAAAAGGCCGACTGTTTTCCGCCGCGTATAAAAATACCCGACCCAGAACAAAAGCAAGAGAGAAAAGACTCCCCACAAAACACTGACCAAGCGCGCATGAGCCTCAGTCGGAGACAGAATATTAAAAACTGCCGCTACCTGCCACTTATAGACAAAAGCCCGCTCGTCACGTGCATCATTCACATTCATTTCCGCTGGCTTCTCATAATTGAAATCCCAAGCCTTCCACTCACCCGTCTTGAGATACCCGTAGCTTGAGTTCATGTCCAAAAACTCATCCGCCACAAAGGAATTATTCCCGAGGTCATAGAGACGGAGCACCGCGCCCAACACCACGATAAAAAAAAGTATCTGCCACGTCCTCTTCCAAGTAAACTTCATCATACGTCTCGTCCTTTACAAATTATCATTGATTCTGTTCCGTATCCTCCAACTGATCAAGTGTTCCCGATTCTTGATCAGCGCTCGGGGTACTCGTACGATGGAAAAATTCTTTCCACGTATAACGCGGCGGGGCCGTAGAATCACTGTGACTGACTGCTGAAAAATCCTGACGCTCACCGATGATGGCTTCCGGCCGTGGCGACAATTCAATCACCGTCAAAGTACCAAAAGAAGTCATGGGTCCGACCGTATAATTTTCCCGATATTTTTTGAGCCCGTCTTCCAAATCAGATTGTGTGCGTAAGATAAGATAGTATACTCCTTGTCGATATATCCCATCAAAGCCCAATACCGCATTTTCGATGCCGCGCAGCTCCATGAGATACGTCAACGCCCGACGGTGTTGTGGTTCACTAAACATATAGACTGGATACCCGTGCTCCTGGTATCGCTGCTCGAGCAAATCAACAATCCGCATTTGCTGCTCCAATGTCACCCGGATACGATCCTTCAAAATACGATCCGGAGCACTGTTAATCGCTACAGTACCTGCCTGCGAGAGCTCGCCAAAGCGCCCAAAGAGAAAGGAAAGATTAGAAAACACCAAAGCCATCATCACTCCCAAGGCCACTGCAGTACCGAGCCTACCACCACCCAAAAATCGGCGCACCATCACGAGAAAAAGACCAAGAAGAATGATAAAAAGCATGCCGGATACCAAGAAAAATCGCGGAGCAAAGTTGTAGGAAAGCGGGAGAAACAAGGCGAAGGTTGTTAGTAGCCACAGCCCACATAATAACAAGAAGTCCTTTCTCTTCCGCTCCATTTCCTCCCACCACAGAAAACCTAAGGCCGCTATACTCATAATAAGAACAGCAGCCGCCGTCACGCCATACCATTTGCCCCGATCACACTTGGTCGCGCACTTTATCTCTACTTTTCCATGCTGCAGGGTAATAGAGGGAAAAGTCCCACCCTCGAAGCCTGTCGTAATGAGGAGCGCCCCCAGCACGTGTTCTGAACTATCGCGTAAAAACTTCTCCACCAGAGAATGATCTGACTTGGTCGATTTCTTAGTAACAGCCGAGAAAAACTCCTGCGTATTCAGACCACCCGTGGCCGCTTCGTTCAACGCCATGGGCAGATACAAGGAAGCGACTATCACAAAAGCCCCCACCCAAACACGCCAAGAAAAACGTGGCCGTTTGATGAGAAGAAACAACCCGGCGATAATCGGCAAAGCCAAGAAAGCCAAGAAGTGAGCATGGGTCGCCAGAGTCAAGAGAAAAACCGCTCCTAGAAAAAAACGACCGCGCTGTGTTTCCTCTTCATCGACGCTACGCAAAAGAGCGAGAAAGCCTAGTAACACGAAAAATGGCAAAATGTTAGGATTCCAAGCGAAGCGGCCGTACATGACGAAATAGGCCGAAGTAGCAAAGAGCAGTGTCAGCCCCAAAGAAAAAAGCACTGAAAAATAGCGCCGCACAAAGAAAAAGAAAACCGGCAGAGACAGGACCGAAAAGAGCATAACAAACATCGCCAGTCCAGAAGGGCTGCCACCAAAGATGAGGCCACTTATATACTCCAGATAATAGAACCCAGGAGCCAACCGTAGAAATGTCCCCGCAGCCTTAGGGCCAAGCAGGGTCAATTCTCCGGGCCCGCCCACGAGCGCATCATCCACCACCCGGGCATCGCGCGCCTGATCCAACTCAAAATGCAGCCAATCAGAAAAATGGTAGGCCCGCAGAGAAAAACCAACCAGCACGACACTGACAAGCATTATAATTTTCAGCTGGCGAAGAGTCGGTCGTTTCACTTTCTTTTTTTACCTGTTTACGCTACAATAGCGGGAGAAGTTCACTGCAAAACGGTGAATTTATCCTTATTTTAAAACATATTTCAACATCTCGCAACACCAACCCTATGCGTCATTTCTTTGCCAGCACCGAAAACCGCGTTTTCGCCGCCCTTTCGCTCCTCGCCACTCTGGCTCTACTTTTTTTTGTCGCCCCCCAAAACGCCGCTCTCAGGTTCCTCAAATTGCCCCTAGCCAACAATGACCCTTTTTACATCAGTTTTCTCGTTCTAGCCATCCTCTCTTTCGGCGCCATTTTTTTCTTTCGTGAGTATCGCCAGTGGAGAAAAAATCTCACCACTCTCCTGTTTATCTGGCTTCCGGGTATGCTCATCCTCAGCTACGGAATCAACGGGTCCAATAACTTTCACTATATATTCCCCATCACTTTGGGCGCCTACTGTATTTTGGGTGGTATCCTCATTGCCATCCGCTACGTCAAGCACCAGCAAAGTAAACAGTCCCCCGAGGCCGACAGCCTTTCTCGGGGCCAGTGGTTCCGCGCCCAGGGTCTGCCCAGCCTGCTCTTTGTCCTCTTTGCCACCACCATCTTTTTTTCCGCCGGTATCTACCGCCTGGGGAATTTTGCCGCCGTTGATGAACCACTCTGGCTGGAAAGCCGTATCGGAAAATACTGGCACAACATCGAACAACGGGATTGGAAGGGTACCCGAGTCAGTGATAAACCGGGTATTACCGTTTCCATCGCCAGCGGCCCAGGACTCTGGTTCTACAATCCGAAAGAATTCAAAACCCTGCGCTTCGAAGGAGAAATCTTAAACATAAACGGCATCAAGCAATTCTACATCGCCTTCCGTCTGCCGCTCCTCATCATCATCACCCTTTTCTTGCCGCTGTTCTATTTCTTGCTCGAACGCCTCGTCGGACGACGAAACGCTCTCCTAAGCTACGCTCTTCTTGCCACCTCACCCGTCCTGGTCGGCATCGCCAAAATCATCAATCCGGATTCTCTTTTGTGGGTCTTCACCCCGTTGGCACTCCTCTCCTACCTTGTCTTCCTCAAACGTGGATTCTACCGCTACCTCATTTTATCAGGCATCCTCTTCGGTCTGGCCCTTCTCACCAAGTATGTAGCCAACATCCTCTTCGTCTTTTTATTCGGAGTCTTTTTCCTCGAATATCTCTACCACCCGAAAATGACCGCTCTTTCCATCGCCACCTTCATCAAAAAATACCTCGGGGACCTCGCGCTCTTCGTCTTTGTCACTCTGACGACCTTCTACGTCATCTTCCCGGCCGTCTGGGTCAAACCATCCAAACTCATCACTTCCACCCTCTACAGCCAGGCTTTTGAAAAGGTCGCCCCCCTCTTCCTTATTATCATCGCCGCCATCCTCTTCGATCAATGGCTCAACCGCTCCCGTCTGACTACCCTCCTCATCGTCTTCCTCAGCCGTATCAAAAGCCTCCTCGCCATTCTCTTAGGCGCGGTGTTTCTTTCTTCGATGCTCTTTGTCATCTTCAACACTTGGGGCAACATGCACTTTTACGATTTTATGGACCTCCTCTCCTCACCCAAAACCATCAAAACAAAAAGTGACTTCCTGGGCATCTTCTTTACCAATTTCTATCCGCTCCTCTTCGGCGTTACACCCATGGTCTTTCTCGGACTCCTGCTCTCGCCCTTCTTCCTCCTCAAACGAAAATTCTACGAATCAGAAAGCCTGCGCCTGGCTTTTTACCTTATTGTCTTTATCCTTCTCTACTATGTGGGCGGCACCGTCAACAATGTGGCCTCCATCGTCCGCTATCAGATCATCATCTTCCCACTGGCAGCCATCATCGCCGGCGTCGCTCTCGAACACGCCCTCACCACACTCCACAAAAAATTCTCTGTCCAAAATATTCCTACTCCGGTCTTAGCGGCTAGCGGCCTACTGTTCCTGGGTACCATTTCCCTCCTCTTCACTCCCTTCCCCTTGAGCTACGCCTCCACGCTCCTACCGGCCAAATATCACATCGACATGAAGGACATGGGACCAGGCAGCTATGAAATGGCCCAAAAGCTCAACACTCTCCCCAATGCCAAAGACCTCCTCATCTGGACGGACAAAGACGGAGTATGCAAGTTCTTCATCGGCCGCTGCAAACGCGGAAGAAACTACACAACCCTGCGCCGGGATGGCCTCGACTATATCGTGGTTTCATCCACTCGAGAGAGTCGAACCGGCAAAATGATGTCCTCAGAAATAACTCACAACGTTCCTGGTCTCATCCGCTTCGATCAGTACTACCAAAAGAAAAACCCTCTCTTCGAAATCGATATCAACGGCCGTCCCAACCACTTTGTCAAAGTCTTCAAGTTCGAGGAATAAAAACTTAGCGAACTACCCGCTTTTCCGTATCCGACTGCCAGGCCGTCAAAACCCGGCGCGTTTTAACTGACGTTGTCCCCGAAACTTTTCGTTAAACAAAAAGACCGTGCTTTCGGGGACAAAGTCGCCCGGAAGCCGGATACGAAAAAGCAGCCATTTATCAAGCTGCAACTATTTGAAAATCTTTTTCTTTTTCTTTCTGTCAAAGTGAACGGTCACATCTTTGATGGGCGAGCCGCAAGAAACAGTTCAGGCGCGATTCCGAGAGCCCCAGCCGAACAGTTTCTCGGCCGAGCGAGTCAATGATGTTCGGAAACGTCAGGAGAAAGAAAAAGGAATGATTTTCAAAACACAAAAAAAATAAAAGGGCTATTTCTCCCTTGTAGCCAAGTACTGTGGCAAAGCCGCGAAGGAAATAATCATCTGCAAAAAGCGTGAAAGAAGCGCGGCGGTGATAGCGGTCTCCACGCTCACCCCCACCAAAGCAAAAAAAGTGACGTACGCCCACTCCTTGATGCCGATGTTATTAATAGAAAGCGGAATACTGGAAATAATGGCCACCAAAAAAATAATGGCCAAAAACGGAAGAAAGCCGATAGTGGATCCCAAGGCATGAAACAAAACAAAGTTTGACAGTCCGATACCGACGAAAATAAACAAACTCGACCACAGACTGGCTTCAAGCCAGATATGTTTTTGGGTATAGAACATCACTTCTTCCAACAAACGGCGCACTTTTTGAAAAGGCAGCCGGGCGACAAAGGCTCGGAACCAATTGCAACAATAAAAATAGGTAATCACCAAATCCACTATCAGGAAACTGACCAAGACAGCCAAGGTCATGAGAAGCGGCCAACTCGTCAAAAGATACGGCCACAGAACAGCGCTGAACACGACTGCCAACACAGCTGTGGTCCACAAACCGATGAAGCGATCGAAAAACACAGTAGAAACAGCGGCAGCTCGTGCTCCAGAACGCTTAGCGAGCCACACTCCACGATAAGCATCACCCCCGATAGTCGAGGGTAAAAAGTTGTTGATAAAGGCTCCTGTCAGATACGTAAAAAACCCTTCCTTCAGTGTAAAGTGGAGACCCTTATAGGACGCAATCAGCTGCCACTTCTTGGCAGAAATAAGATTGCCCGCTAACTGAAACACCACGTACAAAAAAAGAAGTCCAATAGACACCCCCGACAGTTCTTTCCCTACCGAACTCCAATCCACTCGTTCAATCAGCCAAAAAACCAATCCGGCTGTCACGACCAGTTTTAACACCAAAAAGAATTTCTTTTTCATATCAAAAGTATAACAGAAAAACTTTCCAAGCGCCATTTTAAAGGCTCTCTAAAACCTTTCTACTCTTGACAAAATTAAAAAAGTATGCTAATATAGACTGTTGTGTGATACAAGCGCACGACAGGTTCCCTGTCGCAAGACAGGTTTGAAAACCGGGATGCTTGATGGGAAATGAACCCTGATAGCTTACCAACTGGAGATTCAAATGCTACTCGACAGCAAAAAAATCGGCGCACTCCTTCGCTGCTTCGCCAAGAAGCCCGAATTCGTGGAGGGAGCCGTCGCCCAGACGCTCTCACTGGCCGAGAAGTTCGCGACCATCAAGGTTGGTGGACAATCAGCCGTCAGCCGTATCGAAGTTCTCATCCCTCGGGACGAGAGCTACACCGATGTCGACTGCGGTGAGACCGCTCTGGCCATGCGCACTGCCATTGACTCACTCGCGTGGGCCAAAGGACGTGTGTTCGTGTCCGAGGTCAAACACGGAGATCTTTTCTGCGGGATCCTGAACTACGGCATGGCTCGCCTCCTGCGTGCCGGCTGTGACTACGGCATCATTGCTTCCAAGGAAGCCGGGTCGTATTTCAACCAGGAAACCGCCGAGGCATTGGTCAGGGCCGCTGAAGACGGCGCTCGCGCCATCGGCCTAGCCATCAGTGAGCTGACCGACAGCATCATGGAAGGTCGCATCGCCAACACTATGGGGATGTGGCACATCACTTCCCTCATGCAAGTGGGCGGGTTTGATCTCCGGAGCGCCAAGCCCAAGAAGGCGAGTGTCTTCCGTGGCAAAGCGCTGGTTGGCTGGGATGAGGCCCGTGAAGAGTCCCTGTGGTCGTATGACCTGGCTGGCGTGGAGGAGATCATCCCCCTCGTTCGTCTGGTCGACACCTTCGGCCCGTGCATTGCTCCGCTTTTCCCGCAAGGTGAAGGGGTGCAACACTACGTAGTTCCGGATCCGGTCATCGACCGAGCCGGCTACGAGCGACACATCAACAAGATGGGCACCAAACGCGAACGGCAGACATACTTTGCCAGTAGCGAAGGTGCTGACCTGTCCTTCCTGAAGGGCGGCGTCATGGAAGCCTACCGCCACCCCGACTACATCAAGTAGAAGGAGGCCTAGTCTGACCCACGTGTCAGGCAAACCAAAAGCCGGTTGAACGATAACTACGTTCCCCGGCTTTTTAATTTTCTTAGCTTATTTAAGCTGTTTTCCTATCTAATTCTTGTATTGACTTTTCTATAATTACGTGCTACTATGTAGCGTTGCGTACCTCGTGTCTGCAACACTTGTTCCCTGTCGCAAGATAGGTTTAAAAACCGGGATGCTTGATGGGAAATGAACCCTGATAGCTTACCAACTGGAGACTCATCATGAAAGTTACTGTTGTT
>JBBQYU010000026.1:0-12818 GCA_038208355.1 Candidatus Moraniibacteriota bacterium | reverse complement strand
GGCCGGAGAAATATAGGTTATTTTCGATTGGTCAATAAAAGACTGCGGGTCTCCAAGCGAAACTGTTTGGTTATTGCCTTTTTTCCATTCCTCAAAGCCGCCCTGGAGGAAAAAAGAAGGAAATGATTTCTGAGCCAGAATGTTTTGGGCAATTTCCAGTGTCGGCGCATCAGCCTGGGCATAGACGATGACCACAAGCTCGTCTTTGAGGGGAGAAAAATTACTGAGGGCGGATCCTGACAGATGAAGTGAATGAGGGATGTGCTCTGCTTCGAATGCTGCGGCGTCGCGGATATCGATGAAAGTCACTGGTTCGCCATTGAGGATTTTTTCACGCGCAACTGTTGCGGTTATAGTGTGAGCGTTATCGATGAGCTCTGTGGTGGTGGCGCCAGGAGCTTTGGTGGTGGCGTCTTGGGGAGCAGGGTGGAGGAAAAAGCGGGCGAGAAAATAACCGCCTACAAGAAGGATGAGCACCCCTCCGAGAAGGACCGCTCGAAAATCTTTTTCATCTGTAGTTATTGATTTGGACATAACAGTTGAATCGTAAGTAATGATTGGTTTCATTTACTGAAGCAGGGACCCGAGGAGAGAAGTATTGCCCAGGATAAAGTCGGCAATGGCGACGGGGCTTTTTCCTTCCAGCTGGACTTCTTCCAGGAAAACGATGCCGTTTCCTGTTTGGACACCGATTTTTTCCCCGATTTCAAAGATTTCTCCGAGCGCATGAGTAGTTTGGGAACTTTGTTTTTGGAAGGAGATTTGCACGAGTTTCAGGCGGAGTAGCCCGCCATCCTTTTTCCAAAAAGAAAAAATGCCTGGCCAGGGAGTAAGCGCTCGATAGCGATTGTAAATATCTTCCGCGTCATCGGTCCAGTTGATGTGGCCATCTTCCCGTTCAATGAGTTGGCAGAGGGTGGCCTGCGCATGGTCTTGTTTCCGGGGGACAATCTTTTGTTTTACCCAGAGAGGGATAGTCTCAATCAAGAGGTCTTGGCCAAGGGAAAAAAGTTTTTCACTGAGGAGATAGGTGGTGTCTTCCGATGCCAAGGGGATGCGTTTTTGAGAAAGAATATCACCCGTATCCATGCCCTCATCCATGAGCATGATGGTGACGCCGGTTTCTTGTTCTCCGGCCAGAATAGCATTTTGGATAGGGGAGGAACCGCGCCATTTTGGGAGAAGCGAGGTATGAAAATTGATACAACCGAAACCGGGGATAGAAAGCACTGCTTTGGGCAAAATCTTACCGTAGGCGGCTACCACGATGAGATCAGGCTTGTATCCCTGAATCACTTCTATAGCGAGAGAGTCAAGTCTCTGAGGCTGCAGGAGGGGAATCTTATGCTTGAGAGCCACTCGTTTGACTTCACTCTCAATCATTTTCTGTTCTCGGCCGACGGGCTTATCAGGCTGAGTGACGACACCGACGACATGGTATCCCTTTTCGAGCAAAGCTTCGAGTAGATTGGCAGAAAAACCAGGTGTTCCCATGAAAACGAGGCGAATTTTTGGAACCGAAAGGATGGAAAATGATTTTTCTTTTGGGGAGGTTTTCTGGCCTTGTTCTTCTTTTTTTTGCTCTGATCGGTGGAACAGATTAAACCAGGCTGTCATAATTTTTGTCTATTAAAGTATGTTTTCCTTGCTGTTTGGTGAAACGGTTGATGATGAGGATGCCATCTAAGTGATCGACTTCATGTTGGATGACCACAGCCAGGAACCCAGAAGCCCGTAGTTTTTTTGGTAACCCCTTTTCGTTGATATAGCGCAGGGTGACTTTTTCTGAGCGGATGACCGGGAAAAATTCGCCCGGGAGACTGAGACAGCCTTCTTCAAAGACGATTTTTTCTTGTGAGCGGGAGGTAATTTCCGGATTGATGAAAAAGTATTCTTTGCCATCTACTTCGGCTACCGCTAGGCGGAGAGACTCGCCAATCTGAGGAGCGGCCAAGCCGACACCGCGCTCCTTATGCATGGTAGTAATCATCTTTGGCAAGAGCGTCTGAATTTTTTTTGAAAGAGGATCGTCAACGAGAGTGGTCTTTTTAGTGAGAATTTTCGTTGTTTCGCCGGTAACGAGCGGAAGCATAGGCCTGGGAATTATCTGAGCGCAAGAGGGTCGATATCGACGATACCATCTTTGCTCATCTGGATAAGCGTGGAAGTAAACTGTTTAGTGAGGGAGTCGTGAGCCGGGAGACGGATGATAACGTTGCTTTCAAAAAGACCCTGGCGTTTGAGAAAATACGGCATTTCCGAATAATGAACTTTGCCACCTTTGGGCAGGACCGTTTCGAGGGTGATAGTGGCTGCGACTATTTTCTTGGTGACGGCTGCGCCTGTTTTCCCGGTGAAGGCTATCTGGATGATGCGCGCATAGGGGGGGTAGAAGAGGGCTTCGCGTTCCATGAGCAGATGCTTGGAAAACGATACCCCGTCCATAGCGGAAATTCTTTGGAGAAAGGCGCTTTCCGGATGGAAGGTTTGTACCAAAACGATGCCTGTTCCCACCTGGAGTGTCGCTCGGGAAAGGTTTTGAAAAAGCTTTTCGTCAGCCTGAAAATCAGGGAAAAAAAGCAAACTATCTGCGTCAATCATAGCAATGAGCGAGAGTTTCGGCAAGGGAGGATCTTTCAAAATCATCTGGGTGCCGACGAGGATATCAATCTCTCCCGCCATCCCTTTTCGGTAGAGTGTCTCTGGAGTGATGGACTTGTGGAGAGTGGAACTATCGACGCGGGCTATGCGGGCGTATGGAAAGAGGCGAGCTAGCTCCTTTTCTATTCTTTCCGTGCCAAAACCAATATGTTTGAAGTTGAGGTGCCCACAGCCGGGACAATTGGGGAAGAGCCCTGTCTTATAACTGCAGGAGAGACAACGGAAAAATCCTTCTTTGGTGCTGGAGAGCGGACTGCCGCACGATGGACAGCGGAAGATATTTTTGCAGTTTTCACAGATGGAAAACGCGTTCATGCCTTGGCGGTTGATATAGAGCAGGGACTGTTCTTTACGCATAAGCGCTTCACGGATGCGTTCCACTAGTTCCAGTGACAATGGTGACGAGTTCTTGCGGTAGCGTTCGATGCGCAGATTGATGACGGAGAGTTTTTTGCCGACGGGCCCATGCTCTATGAGCGCTCCCAGGACCACGAGTTGCTCTTTTTGTATGGCGAGGAGTGTTTCGCTGCTGGGAGTAAAAGAAGACAATATCAGGGCCGCATGGTGTTCGGAGGCGAGCATACTGGCAACACGTTTCCCATGATAGCGTGGGCTCATATCCCACTGTTTATAGCTTTCATCCTGTTCGTCAGTGACCACCACTGCTCCAAGATTCTTGAAGGGAGCAAAGAGGCCCTGGCGGGTGGCAATGATGACCGTGGCTTGGCCACTTCGTATACGCTCCCAAACAGAGAAGTAGGCGCCGTGAGCGAGTTTGCTATGGAGGACTGCGATATTTTTGGGCAGAAAAAAAGTGCGCATTTCATGTTCTAAGCCCGGGAGGAGCGTCGTTTCCGGGACGATGATGAGGAGTTGCTTTTTGTCTGTTTGCATTTTTTTTGCCAGAAGCGCGAAGAAATGTTTCGGCCGAGGAAGAGAGGCAGCGTCGAGAAAGCAAGGGACGTCCGGCTCGTTGTTCGTAAATTGAGTGAGTAGCAGGCGCTCTTCTTTACTTGCTTTCAGGGGCTGGAGTTTTTTTTCTAAGACGACATCATCCGCTGGCTTTGCCCTTTCTTTGGTAATTTTTGGGAGGAAGTGTTTGAGGGTTTTTCCGAGCGGGGTAAAGTATTCTTCACTGATTGTCTGGGCCAAGATGCGCTGTTCCGTGGTCAAAAAAGATTCGGCTATGACGCGGGTAATCGGTTTCATCCAGGTTGGGCGGGCACCGGGCAGTGCCTGGCAAGAGTAGACTACTCCTTCGATATGTTGTTTACCAAAAGAAATCGCTACCAGGGACCCTAAGGGAACAGCCGTGTCGCTGGTATAGCTAAAAAGAGGTGATTTTCCCAGGGGAAGAATAATCACGGGGGCCACTTCGAGACGATAGAGGGGAGAGTTGATCATATACCCTATTCTATCGCTTGTGGGTGATTTACTCCAGCTTATATCTCTTTTGAGCTCTCGTATTGATTTTTTGGCTCTTTTAAGCTACGCTTGATATATGAATAAGACCCGAAGACTTTTTGTTGGTATTCCGCTTTCCGATGCCCTGCGCACGCGTTTAGTGCGGGAGATGGCCACTTTCCCCAAGGAAGCGACTCTTTTAACGGCGGAAGAGAATTTGCACGTCACAGTGTTCTTCCTCGGGTTTGTCCACGAGGAAGACGTAGTAGAGATGTGCGCCCGCGTAGGGGAGGTGTGTGAAGACCGAGAATCTTTTGAACTTTCTTTCAGTGGCATACGTTTGGCGGAAAGCGAAGAGAACCCCAAATCAATACTGTTGGCTGGAGAAGCCAGTGATGAGCTGCGCACGTTACGGGAGGATATCGAAAAAGCCTTTGCTTCTTTTATTACTGAAAAGAAAATCTATCGTCCACACGTGACCTTGGCAAAAATCAAGAAGCAGAAATGGTTGCAGCTTGCCGACAAGCCGGTAATCAAGGACCAGCTTCATATTATCGAGCAAGTGGACTCCGTAGCCGTGTTTGAGAGTCTCTCGATTGACGGCAAGCGTCGTTACGTTCCCATTGATACTTTTCCTTTGCTCTAATGCGTATGCACATTTTTGGTGTGCCCATTGATAGCCTGAGCCGTGAAGAAATACTTGCTTCGGTGCGTGGATTTCTGTCACAACCTGAACCGAGGCTCCGTCGGATCGTGACGGTCAATCCGGAGTTTTTGTTGCGTGCCGAACAAGACCCGCTCTTTCGCCAGGCGCTTCTCACTGCTGATATGCGCGTGGTGGATGGTTTTGGGATTGTTCTGTTGGGATGGCTACGCGGCCAGAAAATAGCGCGTTTTCCCGGTGTCGATCTGATGCATGAAATCTTGCATAGAGCCGAGGAGTCTCATCTGTTAGTGTATCTGGCTATGAAGAAAGGCGGACTTAGCTCGTATGAAGAAACCAAAGCGGCCCTGTCTGAGAAATACCCGAACCTCATTGTTCATGGGTCGGATATCGATGGGCAAGAAATTGCCACCTGGAATCTACGAATTCGGAACTCGGCTATTATTTTCTGTAATTTTGGTATTCCACTCCAGGAAACCTTTCTGGCTCATGCGCAGAATTCTTTTCCAGAAGCTCGGCTGGCCATGGGGGTGGGCGGTAGCTTTGACTATCTCACCGGCAAATTACCACGAGCCCCGAAAGTGCTGCGTGCTGTGGGTCTGGAATGGTTATGGCGTCTTATGCTTCAGCCGAAACGTTTCAAGCGAATCTGGAACGCGGTAGTGGTTTTTCCTTATACGTATTTGAAACAAAAAGAAAACAGGGAGCGTTAGTGTTATTAACGTTCCCTGTGTGGCGGTGGCCCTGTTGTTCAGGACCGTGGAGACCGGATGGTCACGTACTTGCCATGGGTGTTACCGTGCCAGTCCGAGAGCCAGGCCTCGCAATTGTTCGAAGTAGAGCAGTCCTTGCTCCACCCTGTGTAGCCCGAGTTTGACCCCTTCCAGTAGTCGATACCGAACTGTACCCTGGCGTCGCCCACGATCTTCACGGTTGCTTCAATGAAGTAGCGACTCGTCGAGTTGATCGCGATGCGCGGCTGGGTGTAGGGGTGCCAAATGAGGTGAGGCGCTTTTTCGATGTCGACGATGTAGCGGTTGCCCACGATGCTATCGACAGACACTGCCTCATTTGGTTGTCCGCTCACATACCACGCCGGCTTTCGATTGAAGAGCATGCCCGTCAGGATGACGGGGGACTCTGCCTGGTAGTCGACGCTCTGAGCGATGTATCGCTTGCCGGTCGGTGTAACCTCGACGATGCGAAAGGACTTCACATCGACCATGGCCCGCTTGCCGACTGGGAGGCACGGCTCAGCGGTGACGACTGTCATCCACCCGAGCAGGTGGTCAAAGCCCTTGTGAGCCAACTCCTGTGAGCCTTTGTAATGCAAGGTCTCTTTCTGGAATTGTGCCCCGTCGGGAGCGATGGTTTTTTTCTGCACCGGGGTGCAGCCATCGCCATTTCCGAAGGCCAGACCAGAGAGCAGGGCTACGAGTAGCCCAATGAATATCTTGAACATGTGTTCCTTTCTCCAGCGTTAGTCGCTGAAATCCTTGGCCTGTTCGGCCGAGGCAGGTTGGAATGACCCGTCCTGGTTGACCCACAGAAGGGTAATTTGAGACTTTTGCCCTGTCGTGCGGCTGGTAAAGCTGTGAAGCGTTGGTCCAGCGGGCTGCTGTTCCCACTTGAGCAGCGTCCCATTTTCCATGACGGAAAGCGGAAGTAAAGCCAAGGGGATGCCACGCGCTTCGCCGACGTTTATAGGGATGACCGCCTGGCCATCTTTTGGCACGGCACAGGCCATACGCTTCATGTCGAACTGTGTGCCCGCGCTGTTGCCGGCCCAGTTCTTGCCGACGCCGGTCAAGCAGAGATGCGCCTTGTCGACACGCGATGTCACACCAGTGAAGACGAGCTCGGCCTTGCCAGCGGAGAGATTCTTGATCTCGACCGACGAGCTGCCACCAACGAGCGACCCCTTCGAGGTGCCGTCGGCCGTGAATTGAGCGAAGGCCGCGGGGGCGATGAGTAGTGCGATGGCGATGGAGAAAATGAAAGAAAAGGTCTTGTTCATGAAATGCTCCTTGGTATTGGTAATTGGTAAAGGGCCAGTTGAGGTAATCTTGTCCGCAGAATGTGGACCTCACATTGTACACCAAATGATGATTTTTGTCAATCCTTGCTGATTGTCAAAAAAAAGCCTATAATGAAGCCATTATTGATACCATTTGTTATGGAAAAAACCGTCCGAGTGCGTTTTGCACCTTCACCGACAGGACAGCTTCATGTAGGCAGTCTTCGTACGGCACTATACAACTACCTTTTTGCCAAAAAACAAGGAGGTGTTTTCGTGTTGCGTGTTGAGGACACCGATCAGAAGCGTTTTGTCTCCGGGGCTACGGAAAATTTGGTGCGCATATTGACTGAGATGGGCGTCCACTATGACGAAGGGGTTTTTTTGGAGGATGGGATTCTCATACAAAAAGGCACGATGGGGCCGTATATCCAATCAGAGCGGCTGCCACTCTATCAGGAATATGTTCAGAAACTTTTGGATACCGATAAGGCCTATTACTGTTTTTGCAGCGGAGAACGACTGGAAACATTACGTGCCGAGCAGACCAAGAATAAGCAGGCCCCGCGTTATGACAAGCACTGTCTCGCTCTTTCTCGTGACGAAGTGCAGGCGGAACTGGCCAAAGGTACGCCGCACGTACTACGCCTGAATGTACTGCCCGAGCGAGGAGAAATAATCTGGGAGGACATGGTGCGCGGACGGATCAGTATTTTGGCCAAGGATATTGATGATCAGGTACTGATGAAGTCGGACGGTTTCCCCACCTATCATTTGGCCAATGTGGTTGATGATTATTTGATGGCGATTACCCATGTGCTACGGGCTGAAGAGTGGCTGCCCAGTACGCCCAAGCATATCCTCTTATATGAGGCTTTTGGTTGGGAGCTTCCGCAGTTTGCTCATTTGCCGCTCTTACTTAATCCAGACAAGTCCAAGCTCTCCAAGCGTCAGGGTGATGTGGCTGTCGAGGATTATCTGGCCAAGGGGTATCTGAAAGAAGCGTTGGTAAACTTCATCGCGCTTCTTGGTTGGAATCCGGGGCAGGGGAGCACCCAAGAAATTTTTTCTTTAGAAGAATTGACCGCTGCGTTTGATTTGGCGCAAGTTCACAAAGCCGGGGCGGTGTTTGATGTGAAAAAACTCGACTGGATGAATGGAGAATATATCAAGAAATTGTCGCTGGATGAATTGTACGCACGCGCGGTGGCAGCCGGATTATTTAAAAAAGATTTGATCAAGAACGCTTCAGCTGAACAGCAGTCAGAAGTCTACATGAAAAGAGTGTTGGCGATTGAGCGTGATCGGCTAGTGACGCTCTCAGAAGTTGGAGACAATAATCTCTTTTTCTTCACGGGCGAACTTTCTTACGACGGGACGTTACTTTACTGGAAACACAACACTCAGGAGATGACTCGGGAGGCACTAGAAAAAGCAGAGAGTATCCTCTCGCAGCTCTTGGAAAGCGAGTGGGAGAAAAGAGAAGTATTAGAAAAGATTCTTTGGGACGCGGCGGGGGAGAAAAGGGGGGATTTCTTGTGGCCGCTCCGGGTAGCCTTGACGGGGGCAGAGCGCTCGCCGTCGCCTTTTGAAGTGGCCTGGGTTTTGGGCAAGACGGAATGTCTGAAGCGCCTAGAAAATGCTTTGCAGAAGCTTTCTTAAAAGATTCGAAGGTATGGTATAATAAAAGATACTATGCCTCAGAAAAATAAAAAGAGTCAATATTGGTTTTTACTTGCGATACTTCTTGGCGGCGGTATTGTTACTTCTCCTTTGGTGAGGGCGAGTAGTAGTATCACCAGCTTGCCTGATCAGCAGAGTGGTCTTCAGGACCAGTTGGACGCCTTGACCGCCAAGATTAAGGCCTATAACCAGATTATCAATCTCAAACAGCGCCAAGGTGCTACGCTTTCCGATCAACTTGAGGGGCTCCAGGCACAGATAGATAAACTGCAGCTCGAGATTAATGTGATGACGAAAAAAATTCATGATCTGGAAGAGCAGATTCGTGTTCTTTCAGTGCGAGTGGCGGAACAAGATCTCTTGATTGACCGTCAGAAGAAGATGCTTTCGGAACTGATGCGCGTGTATTATACTGACTACTCTCATGACCAGATCCCGGTGTTTCTGACTTCTGCTGAGACTCTTTTATATTTCAAGACTGAAAATTGGACGGTTGATATCAGTGGCAAGATGCGTGATTTGCTCGATTCCGTTAAGGCTCTTCGTGATAGTTTGGCCCAGGAACGTGATGATGTGACGAAGAAAAAGCAGGAGGTAGATGCTTTGTATAAAGACCTGGATGCCCGCAATGCCAGCCTGGAATCTGCGAGAAAAAGCAAGGCGGGACTCTTGGCCCAGACACAGTCGGAGGAGACGAAGTATAGTAATCTGGTAGATGACTTGCAGAAACAACAGGAAGAAATTCAACAGGAAATTGATTCAATAGAAGCGAGTAAAATAAATGAGTTGACTGGTCTACCAAGTGGTGGTAGCGGAGTACTTTCTTATCCTGTTGCGAAGTTTACAATCAGTCAGGGGTATGGGAAAACGACCTATTCTACACATTATAAATCAGGCATGCATAACGGTATCGATTTTGCGAATGCTGTCGGTACACCGATTCTTGCCGCTGCAGATGGCAAAGTCGTCGGTACCGGGAATCTCGGACTACTCGCATACGGAAGATGGATTGCTATTGATCATGGCAACGGACTCATTACTCTCTATGGACATTTGAGTGCGAGTAGCGTCAGTAAAGGAGAGAGCGTCAAACGCGGAAAAACGATCGGGAAAATGGGCGGAAAAAGAGGTGCTTCCGGCGCTGGTGATTCTACCGGTCCCCACTTACACTTCACTGTTTATGGAACCAATTCGTACGAAGTAATCAGTTACCAAGGAAAACCGCTTCCCGTTGGAGCAAGTGTGAATCCGCTGGTCTACTTGCCATAATTTTTTACGCGAGACTCCCCTGGCGTGATTTGAAAAAATTGGGGGAGTCTTTTTTATGAGAAGAGTCACTCTTTTGTAACTTTGTCAGAATATCTCCGGCACGGTCTTTGTTTTTTCTCTTGGAAGTTATGAGGGGATTTGAGTGATAGAAAGATACATACATGTATGCTTCTTTTTTTAAAAACGCGCTGAGATGATTGTACGAAGTCGTTTGGAAGGACTTTGATGATGTTTTCTGAAAGAGAGCCATTCTTAGCTATATTCTTTATGTAATGTCGTATAAGTTACATAAGACGACATAGTATGGATACTTCTCCCACCGACAAGCCTCGCATTGAATATCTTGAGAACCCGTATTGTTTTGAGTGTCTTACGGGGTCGTTCAGTATCTCGCCTCTCTAGTATTCTTGTAGAAGATACTGTAAAAAATAGAGATGCCAGTTTTTTAAAGAAAAATATTTGGAAATTGTTTTCAGGGACAAATAGTGAGCTCACCATCCCCTGCTGAAAATTTTTCTGACGGTGGAGCGGTAAATAAAAAAAACCGGAGAGATAGTGCGGTTGCACATTTCTCTCCGGCACAGGCTTCTTTCATACGCTCAGGCGGCGATACGGACCACGTTTCTCCCGGCACTTTTGGCAGTATAGAGTGCCTCATCCGCTCTGTGGACTGCCGTTTGATAGGCAGCAGTGGCGTCGTGGTGCCGGGTGTCGATGGCAGCAATGCCGATGCTGGCCGTGACTCGGATGCCGCCAAAGACCAGGCGTTGGTCTTGATTGATTGCTTCCACGAGTTTGGAAGCGAGCGCCTCCGCTTGTTTTTCTGTGGCATCGAGGAGTACCACGAGAAACTCGTCCCCTCCTGTGCGACAGATTTTGTCGGTCTTCCGGTGGAAGATCGAGAGCAGAATTTCGGCCACGGTGCGAAGTACCATGTCTCCTGCGGCATGACCGAACGTGTCGTTCACAACTTTGAATCGGTCAAGATCCAAAGCAATAACTGACATGGCGATTTTTAAGTCGCCTTCTTTTCCAGACCGCTGGATGACGTGGAGGTCATTTTCTACGATCTCTTCTTCGCCGCGGCGATTAAGGAGTCCAGTCAGTGTGTCCGTCGTGGACAGACTTTCCAGACGTGCAATTTCGACGGCAGAGGCCGCTTTTGCTTCCTCCGCTTGCCGATGGACAATTTTGAGACATTGCCAGAGCTGGAGGCCTCGTTCTTCTGCCTCTGTGAGGCGTTTCTCCAACGCCTCAATCTCCTTCTTATATCCCAGGATATCTGCCTGGGTATAAAGACAGGTGATGGGGAGAAAGCTGTGCAAAATGTTGCACAGCCTCTCCATTATGCTGATTTTGGCCATGGTGGCCTCCTTTCTTGCGGTTGATTGTGGTTAGGATATTTTTAACGTACGATTACAATGATAGCATAAAAATAGCATTTTGTCAACTGTACATCGCTTGGGCTGGCAGTGCCATTCTCGGAGGTTCTCTGATACAATGAAAAGGTACTTTCGTTAATAGTATGTGATTTTTTTATTTCGTATGCGTCTTTCTTACTCCAGTCTCGATACCTATCAGACCTGCCCGCTGAAATATAAGTTTCGGACTATTGATCGTATTCCTGAACCCAAGTCTAAGGAGGCAGTGTTTGGTACGCTTATCCATGCGGTGCTGAAATATATCCACACCCCCGCCCTACTTTCTCCTACAGTCGAACAAGCCCTGGATTATTTTTCCAAGGGTTGGAACAGCGAAGTGTATGAGAATGAGATGGAAGAGCGGGCGGCTTTTTCTCAGGGCGTGACCATTATTCAAAATTATTTGTCACGGACCAAGCCGGCGGATTACACTATCGTTGATTTGGAAAGCCGCTTCGCTATCGAAATCGGTACTGAAGATGCAGGCAACTCCTCCGCGGCGGGCAGGCACACGGTTTCTGGTATTATTGACCGCATTGATAAGACTGCTGATGGCTACGAGATTATCGATTACAAAACAACTCGCAAGATGCCTTCACAAGACAAGGTGGACAACGACCTCCAGCTTTCTATTTATCTCAAGGCGTTTCTGGCGCGTTATCCCAAAGAGGTAGAGCACTTGGATCGCATCACAGTCAGTCTGTATTATCTGAAGCACGGCGTGAAGCTTTCTTCGAAACGAACGAAAGAGCAGTTGGAGATGGTAGAAAAAACCTTTCTTGATACCATTAAAATGATTGAGGAGGCGAAGTTTGAACCTATCCTTTCCCCACTCTGCGATTGGTGTGGGTATCAAAAAATCTGTCCTTTTTGGAAACATAAATTCGCGGAGAATCGCACATTAGAGACGGCGGACGTGAAAAAAGCCATCGGTGAATATCTCGAACTCAAAGACAACTTGGGGGCAGAAAAAACGCGTTTAGCCAAATTGCAAGCCCTCATTCTCGAGTATATGGAGCAGGAAGGTGTAGACCGAGTTTTTGATGACCAAGGTATTATCGGCAAGTCACTCCGCAAGACCTACAAGTATGATGAAGAAAAACTTCGGGCTTTACTTGAACCATTGGATAAGTGGGAGGGTGTTTTGAAAGTCGATGGGGTGGCGCTTCGCAATGTCTTGGCCGTCCTCCCCTCACCCGTTCAGCAAGAAGTAGAGGCCACCAAAGTACTGAGCAAAGAAAGCATCAGTCTTTCAGTCAAGAAGAATAAGATTGAAGTTGACGAAGAACTGAGCCTTTAGAAGAGTTATAGAGAAAACAAAAAAAGACCATTCTTGCGAAGGTCTTTTTTTATCCCTCACTCCCATGGGAGTACTTTTTCTGTTTATCAAGAGGGAGATTTTTTACCAAGAGAAACGCATGACGATAAGCACTGAAATGAGCACATAGGTCCAGAATGAGAGAACAAAAAAGTGCCGTCCGCGGGCTCGGAGTACTGGGTCCATGGAAATTTCTTTGGTAGTGAGTCCGAAGCTGTGGAAGAGGAATATTGATTCGTAGAGTCTAACACTCACGACCCAAGCAATAAAGAGGCCGGAAAGGAGGCTGGCTGGTGCCATAAGCGGATGGGCTAGCTCTGCTGTTTGCGCTCCACCTCGAGTCAGCCAGGCCCACCAGCCTTGCCATTTCATAGCGTAGAG
>JBBQYU010000025.1:0-12822 GCA_038208355.1 Candidatus Moraniibacteriota bacterium | reverse complement strand
GTGATTGCCGGAACGAAAATAGCCACAGCTCTCTTAGTGCTGGCTCTGCCCATTACCGACGCTCTATGGGTTATCGTTGAGCGTTTTCGAGCCAAAACATCTATATTTCAGGCTGATGAGAGGCATCTGCACTATAGACTTCGGGAGCTTGGTTGGTCAGAGAGTCGTATCGCCTGGTTTTTTTCCCTGGTCACGGCGGTGATTGCCGGCATTGCCCTCAATACGGAAGCACTAGGGAAATTCATTGCCTTGCTTCTGGTTTTGGGTATTATCTGCGCGCTACTGATTTTTGTGGAGCAAAAGACGAAAGCAAAATATACTAAGAAGGCTCTATGAAATATTCTTCTCTGCGAAAAATTCTTTTTTTGGGTTTAGTCATAATCCTAGCAGTGGTTTTTATTTTGGTCATGTGGGAGCAGGTGCCTTCGACATTTTATCCGAAAACCGTCTCTCTAGAGGGGCGCGCATTCTCTTTGGAAATAGCAGCCACACGGGAGGCTCAGGCTCGTGGTCTGAGCGGGAGAGAAAGCCTTTGCGACACCTGCGGGATGTTGTTTACTTTTCGTCTGGCTGCTCAGCAGTCTTTTTGGATGAAAGATATGCGCTTTCCGCTCGATATCATCTGGTTGCGGGATGGAGAGGTCGTTGCTATCGAACACACTATTCCGGCCGATGCGTCAGCCATTTTTTCGCCAGAATCAAGCGCTAACCAAGTGCTGGAAGTGAATGCCGGGGCAGCCCAGTCTGTGATTGTAGGGGATGTCCTCATTTTTTCTACGGAATAGGCCCCGCAGGGAGAGAAGGCTGCCAAAAAATCCAACATAAAACCCCGCCGTTGCGGGGTTTTAGTATTTCTCTAGAGAAAGAACGGAAAGTTTGTCGGTGCGGTCTAGCGGTAAGCGCTAACGCGAGCAGAATATTTCTTCAGGTTTTGCAGCTGTTTATCATTCAGTGTCTTCGACTTCTCAATGCCCTGACGAATCAAGTCTTTGGAGAAATCAATCGAAGTCTTGGTTGTGACGGTTCCGTTGAAGTCCACGTTTTTACGAAGGTAGTCTTCGATGTATACTTTGTGTTCTGCTGTCAATGAAGAATCGGTATTCTTTTCGAGGTAGTGAGCGAGGGCGCGGCGAGCGAGATGAGTCGTACCGTTTCCAGGCTCTGCCTGTTCCACGAAAGAAGTTTCGGTTTCGCGACTCAATTCTGGAGTAACAACAACGCCGGTCTTGGTATTGGTTGTTACAGTGTCTTGAGGAGCGGATGTATCAGCGGTTGTTGCTGAATCTTCTTGAGTTCCCAAGGTATTCAAGAGTGAACCAGCATCATCGGAAAGCATCTGTGTGCGCTGAGAGTAGGAATAAATTCCGAGAGCAATAGCAGCAACAATGAAGACGCTGACGATAATGCGGAGATTTTCTTGAACCCACGCCTTAGCCTGATTGACAGAAGTATCTTCTTCAAACATCGGATCTTGATGTTCCATAATGTTCACCTCTCTTCCTAGTTTTATGAATTTTGAAAGTGCTGCTTGCGTTGAAGCCTAAGGCACTGGAAGTTTTCAGGGCTTCCAAAGCCGAATCGACCCCCTGTCCTTCCATACTAAGACCTCAAAATTGGCTTGTCAACTAGACAAAAAAGTCGATTTTCATCGTAATGCCACTTGCTTTTTTCTAGGCAGGGTACGTTTTTTGGAGAGAATATCTCCCTCCTTCCTGAAATGAGGACTCATTTTCTCGGTGAGGGCATGATCACTCCGTTTTTTATCTCAGAAAAACTTGGCGAAAAAATATCGCATCGATAACTTACGTAATCAGTTACGTAAGTGTACCGAGTCGGATAATAATGAATATTATTTTTTCTTGGTGGAATTTTTTTATACGTTTTTCATTCTGTTCCTCTTGACAGTATTGTTTTCGCTTTGCATTTTTCAAAAAAAGAGTATAATAAAAGTGTACAGAAAAAGTTTCTGTGTCACGCGCAAAAAAATATTGTGTCGTGTAAAATAAAAAAATAAATCCTCATGTTTTTCTCTTTCGTGTGAACGTACAGGGAAGAAGAAGGGCAGAGGTTTGAAGGGAGGTGAACATTATGGCCGCTAAGAAAAAAGCAGCGAAGAAGGTAGCAAAGAAGAAAGTTACCAAGAAGAAGGTAGCCAAGAAAGTTACCAAGAAGAAAGTAGCGAAGAAGGTAGCCAAGAAAGTTACCAAGAAGAAGACCGCCAAGCGCAAATAATTTTGCCTGAAAGTCTCCTTTGTGAAATCAAAACAAAAAAACCCCGTAAATCGGGGTTTTTTGTGTTTTTAGAGCGCTAGGGAAATACTGACGAGACGGTCTTTCCCGGCTAAATCAGGCAGAATAGTTATGTGAGCCTGAGGGAATATACTGATACTGCGCTCGCTCAGAGGGAGTGATTGTTCAGGGCTGATCTCCATCAGAAGATTGATTTTTTTGGGAAGGAGTTTTCTATTTTGGAATATCATTTCGAGGAGCGCCGAGTAATGAGCTAGTCCGTTGTCCTCACTGACGAGTGCTGTCTTTGGTTCATAGAGACGCACGTCTGCCGGAGTAACTTCATAGAGGGACTCTGCCACATAGGGGAGGTTCGCTAGTATAAAAAGCGTTTCGCTTTCACTTACATCATGCAGGAGAGGAAGCAGCAGCGATCCGTGACGGAATATGATAGGGTACTTTGGTTTGATTCGGCGGGCATTTTTTTTGGCAATACGAAGGGCGGCCGCGGAAGTATCGACTCCAGAAAAGCGGACAGTGTCCATTTCTGGGGCAGGAGCTGTGAGTGTTTTAGCCAGAGTAATAATAATATTGCCACTGCCGGTCCCGATGTCAGCAAGAGTGATCTTTTTTTCTGGAGTGTCTACTAATTCTTTCTTTATGAGTGTGAGCGCTTCCTCCACGAGGAGTTCCGTTTCTGGGCGAGGAATAAGGGTGTCCGGAGTCACCTTGAAGTCAAATCCATAGAATTCTTTGTGGCCGGTGATATAGGCGATGGGCTCGTGTTTGAGGCGGCGGGCTAGATACGTCTCTAAACGACGCTTTGGGGCGCTTTTGACAACGTATTCGGGGTGGGTGAGGAGAAAGACTTTGTCCTTTTTGGTGGCGTGGGCCAGGAGGATAAAAAAATCTTCCGGAGCGATACTCGGAAGGAAGGTTTTTTTGAGCTCTTCGATAGTGGTCATAGCAGAAAGAGGCTTACTGATTTTGCTGCTCGAGCTTACGACGGATATCCTCAGCTTCGAGAGCATCTAAGATAGGGTCGAGACCGCCGCTTAAGACAGTGGGGATATTGCTCCAAGAGGCTTTGATGCGGTGGTCGGTGACGCGATCCTGTGGGTAATTGTAAGTGCGGATCTTTTCGCTGCGATCACCGGTCCCGATTTGGTCGCGCCGAGCATCACCGAGTTCTTTATTCTGGCGGTCTTCTTCGAGTTGGTAGAGTCGGGAGCGCAAGACCTTCATAGCCTTATCCCGGTTTTTAATTTGTGATTTTTCATCTTGGCAGCTTACCACCAGTCCTGAGGGCATATGGGTAATGCGCACCGCGCTGTAGGTAGTGTTGACGGACTGGCCGCCGGGACCGGATGAACAGAACGTATCGATGCGCAAGTCAGTCGGATTGATGGTGATTTCCACGTCTTCGATTTGAGGCAGTACGGCCACGGTGGCGGTGGAAGTATGAATGCGGCCAGATTTTTCTGTTTCCGGAACGCGTTGTACTCGATGTACCCCAGACTCGTATTTCATTTTTTGATAGACTGAGACCGGACTGCCGGCGTGGTTTATTTCAAAAACAGCCTCTTTGAATCCACCTACCTCTGTCTGGTTGGAGTGGAGCATTTCGACACGCCAGCCCTGCTTTTCGGCGTAGTGGCTATACATACGGAAGAGCTCGGCCGCGAAGAGAGATGATTCGTCACCTCCGGCGCCTCCGCGAATTTCTACGATGATATCCTTATCGGCATTCTTGTCTTTGGGTAGGAGGAGTTTGGTCAGCTCAGCCTCGAGGGCAGATTTTTCTTCTGAGAGGGCCACGTTTTCTTCCATGGCCAAAGCCTTCAGTTCGGGATCGACATCATCGGCGTGCGTCAATTCGGCGTTATCACGCATGCTTTTTTCCACAGCCCGAAACCGTTCAATACGATTCATGATAGCGTCAAGTTCAGTTTTGCGTTTGCCGAGAACGGCCAGCTTTTTATTATCACGCACGGCTTCATGGTCACTCAATTGTTTGGTGACCTCTTCATATTCGCGTTCTATTCCGGTGAGAAGTTCTTGCATAGTTGTATTCAGTAGCACTATTGTAGCATTTTATGGTAAGAATATCATTTTTTTCTTTCATTAAGGCAATAATAGGAAGAAGCGAGAATCTTTATTATTGAAAAAAACAATCCCCGAATGAGGGATCGTTTTTCTGTTTCACGGTCAAAAGCTAGGCGGCTTGCTTTTCTTTTTTGACGATTTTCTTAGCAGTCTCTTTTTTTTCTTCTTTTTCCGTTTTCGGGGCCTTTTTCCGGGCAACCTGAGTCGCTTGGGATTTGGCAGTCATTTTCTTGAAACGGTCAACGCGACCAGTGGTGTCGATGACCTTTTTCTTGCCGGTGTACAGTGGATGGCACAAGGCACAGATTTCCGTGTGCATGGCCTCTACGGTCGAGCCGGTCGTCAAAACGGCGCCACAGGCACAGGTAATGGTCGCTTCAGCATAATAGGTTGGATGGAGGCCTTTTTTCATAAGAAGAAAAATAAAGAAAGATATAGAGACTCATTTCAATAACGTAGTAAAGAGTCTAGCATGGGATAAGGAAATTGACAAGTCTTCTTTCTCTGCTATACTAAGGACTGTATTTTCCCCGCTGAAAAGGCGGAAAATCAGACATACTTTTCTTCCGAGTCCCTTCCTGGCCTACCCTTGTAGTGCTTTTGGGGCTCTTGATGAGAAGAAAGTAGGTGGTTCTTCCCTTGTTGGAAGGACAGTAAGGTAATTTGGTAAGAGCACTATTATGACTGAGGTCACCACGACCCCAACGGAAGCAGAAGCGCCGCAAAAGGCTTCAGAAGAAAAGGCGAGTTATTTCGCCGAGATGAATTTCGACACGCTGGATGTGAGTCTGGAAGGTCTGCTCAAAGCTGGTGTTCATTTCGGACACTTGAAGTCGCGTCGTCATCCGAAGATGGATGAGTACATCTACACGACTCGCAAGAACATTAATATCGTGAACCTGCAGAAGACGGTAGAAAAGATGGAGAAGGCGGCAGCTTTTTTGACCGGTGTGGTGAAGAGCGGCAAGCCGATTCTTTTCGTTGGTATGAAGAAGCAGACGCACGATACGATAACTTCGATTGCGAAACACGTCGGGCAGTATTACATGGTGGATCGTTGGTTGGGCGGAACGTTGACCAACTTTACGTGTATCCGGGGCCGCGCGCGGCACCTTCAGGATTTGGAGGAGAAGTTTGCCTCCGGTGAGTTTAAAAAATATACCAAGTTCGAGCAGGCGAAAAAAATGGAAGAGGTGAGCCGTCTGCAGAAGAAGGTGGGCGGTATCAAGGGCATGGAGGTCTTGCCTGGGGCTATTATCATTGCCGACGTCAAAGACGCGGGATTGGTTTTGCATGAAGCCAATAAGATGAATGTACCGATTATCGGCATCGTTGATACCAATACTGATCCGTCACGGGTAGACTATCCGATTCCGGGCAATGATGATGCTCTGTCGTCTCTACGCCTGTTGTTTGGCTATCTGGGCAAGGTAGTCCTCGCTGCCAAGGCGGCTCCGAAGGAAGAAGAAAAAGAAAAAGTGGTCGCTACAGTGTAAAGCCAGACGTGAAAAATAGAAGAGAGAAGATACATAATGTATAAATAAAATGAATTGAGTTTCGGCGGCGTGTCACGTGGACATCTGTGGAAATTCTCCTATCGGGTATGAGTCAAATGGAACAAGTCAAAGCTCTACGGGAAAAAACCGGAGCCGGTATCGTTGATGTAAAGAAGGCGCTCGATGAGGCTGGTTTCGATGAGGCTAAGGCTATCGAAATTTTGCGTAAACGAGGCCAGGACAAGGCTATGAAAAAGGGGGAGCGCGAGACGCACGAAGGCGTGGTTGTTTCTTATGTACACTCAAACAATCACATTGGTGTTTTGGTAAAGCTGTACTGCGAAACTGATTTTGTGGCTCGGAACGATGAGTTCCAGGAACTGGGGCGAGACATCGCCATGCATATTGCCGCCTCCATGCCGCAGTATATCAAGCCGGAGGAAGTCTCCAGCGAATTGGTGGAAAAGGAAAAGGCGATTTGGCGCGAACAGTTGGCGGCTGAAGGCAAGCCAGCTGAGATGCTCGAGAAAATCATGGCCGGTAAGGAAGGGAAATTCCGTAATGATAATGCGCTTTTGACTCAGCCATTTGTGAAGGATCCATCTAAGACAATAGGAGAATTGTTAGCTGAGAAGATTCATAAGATGGGGGAGAATATTCAGGTAGGAGCTTTTGTGCGTTATGAAATGTAATGGCCGAGTAAGATCAGGAGGGAGAAGAGTAACTCATAGAACATAGACTCGCATGTGGTATCTCGTTATTCCACCAATCGTCGTCGTCCTGAGCCTTGCGTTTTTGCTGTGGTACCTGTCTCGCAAGGGTGCTGATCCTACTCTCGCCCAAAAGATTTTGCAGGGGGAATCTTTTGATACGACCCCTCCCTTTTCTCGCACGAAAGCATTTTTTCTGGCCGTTCTAGAAAAATTAGCCCAACGTTTTAAGGTAGCTTCACTCAAGGCATACAACTCTCTGCATGAATTTCTTCAGGTGCTTCATGAAAAGCGGAGGAAAACGGAAGAGCGCGCTCTGCTCCGTCCATCAGTCCCTGAGGAATCGCTTGAGTCCAAAAAAGAGTCTTCTGCTTCCGTGGGGGCTTCTGCTCGGGTGTTCCCCGCTCAAAATGATTTAGCCACGCCGATTCTTCGTAAGAACAAAGAAGAGTTGTCTCTCCGTTCCATGGTGAGCGAGACGGCGGTGAATCCTGAGGGAAAAGATCAGGAGAAAGTACAAAAAAACGCGTCTTTGGAAGAAAAGCTCATCACCAGAATTGCTGTTAATCCGAAAGATTTTACGGCCTATGAGGAATTGGGAGATTATTATCTGAGCATCAATAGTATCAAGGATGCCAAGGAATGTTATCGCCAAGTGTTAAAACTGAGCCCGGTGCATCGGATGGTCAAAATCAAAATTCGCCGTTTGGAGAAGCTCTTGACCAGAGCGGGTGAGTAATGAGAGAGTACAGAGGCTAGGGTGCCATCT
The DNA here is from genome assembly GCA_038208355.1 of Candidatus Moraniibacteriota bacterium. Taxonomy (GTDB): domain Bacteria; phylum Patescibacteriota; class Minisyncoccia; order Moranbacterales; family UBA1568; genus UBA1568. The sequence continues at coordinate 5,512 of JBBQYU010000025.1, read as the reverse complement.
TAGCTCAGTTGGTAGAGCAACGGTTTTGTAAACCGTGGGTCGTCGGTTCGAGCCCGACAGATGGCTCAAGTAGATTGATAAATATGGGTAGGTGGTGGAGTGGTCTATCACAACAGACTGTAAATCTGTCGCCTTCGGGCTTCGGGGGTTCGAATCCCTCCCTACCCACATAAAGCGAAAAGGTACTCGTAACGAGTGCCTTTTCGCTTTATTTGTGAAGGAGGGAGGGATGAGAAGGGCGTGAGTAGAAAGCGAGCGAGCGCAGCTTTCTGTGTGTAACGCCCAGGCTCCGCGTCGGAGCGCGGAGGAATCCCTCCCTATTAACCATTTTTCTTTTGGAAAGGAGAAAGTCAATTGTTTGGCTTTCGAGAGGGATGAGAAGGCCGGAGCGTTGTTTCGCGAGCACGCGAAACCGCGAGTTGGGGTCGCAGAAGTTCAGTCGCGACGGCGAGCGGATTATCTGTGACCGAATCTTTCCCTCCCTACCCACAGAAAAAAACAGGCCCTGAGAGAGGGGAAAGAAACAATTCTCTCCTCTTGACAAAAGGGGTAAAAGTGTGCGATAAAATAGTTACTGTCACTCTAGGAGCCTATCATGGCCAAAGGAACTGCTGTTGGAAACGGCGCCATCGGGTCGCCGAAACGGCTGGCCGCCCTGGTAATGCCCAGGGAGGCGTTTGTGGTGAGTGCGCCATTGCCTTCTTCTGTAGAAGGATCGCCCCAGCTTTCGATAGCTGGTATCCCCTCTGGCTCTTCAAGGAAGAAGGTAAGACGTCGGAGTGTTAATAATCCGCTCAGTCGCGCGATCAAAGCGCGCAATGATGAGCTTGACGCACAGTGCGCCGCTCAGCAAATCCCTTTTTCTTTCGGCGGTGAAGTGCCGCCCTATCGAAAGCCTCCCTGATGCGTATGACGTGTCGGGGTTTTTTCTTGCCAGCATAGATATTTCCTGGTAGGCTAGTATACAGTTTATAAAGCAACAGGCCGTTGTAGCTCAGCTGGTAGAGCACCACCATGGTAAGGTGGGGGTCATCGGTTCAATCCCGATCAACGGCTCAGAAGAAACTCCAAGTGTAGTTTTTTTAAGAGATAGAATAAAGAAGTAGAGTAGGATTGAACGGGAAGGGGTCGGGAAACGGAAGTTTCCCGTTTGGGGTGACCGAGGTCTTCCGAGGGCTAGAGGGCGGAAGCCCTATAGAGAGCGAAGCGAGTGAAGTCTCGATCAACGGCTCAGTATTGACCACGTCGCTCGCGAGCGACGGTGGTTGACGAAAGGAACGTTTTCCCGTACAGTGGAAAGGCTTTATATTATAGTATATCTCGTATGGGCAAGATTAAGGACAACATGGCCAAGCTGAAGTGTAGTTTGTGCGGACAGATTACGCATTACACCAAGCGCAATAAGAAGAAGGTGAAGGAAAAGCTTTCTTTGAGTAAATATTGCCGCTTCTGCAAGAAGAACGCCACCCACACCGAGAGCAAATAGTTCTCGGTTTTTGGTAGGGCGTGTTACACTATTTGCAGCAAGGGGGCGTCGTATAGTGGTAGTACAACGGTCTCCAAAACCGTTTGTGTAGGTTCGATTCCTACCGCCCCTGCTAAGAAAATTTTTTACGGTTTTCTTTGGCATTGGTCATTTGGATTTTTTTATTTTCTCTGGCCCCATCGTCTATCGGCTAGGACATCAGGTTCTCATCCTGAAAAGAGGGGTCCGACTCCCCTTGGGGCTACATATAAAATAAAACTCTCTTCCTTTTTAGGAGAGAGTTTTATTTTATATATTCAAGGAGAGTCGGACAGAAAAGGGGTCGGGAAAACACTTGTTTGCCCGTTTGGGGTGACCGAGGTCTTCCGAGGGCTAGAGGGTGGAAGCCCTATAGAGCGCATCCGCCAACTGGCGGAGCGCAGGTTGTTCGACCCCCTTGGGGCTACAAGCAAGAAATCTCCACAAAAGGTGGGGATTTTTGTTTGTATCTGTAGGGAGGCGGACGGGCAGGGGGTAAAAGGGGTTTTCCTGATGTGTTAAAATAGTAAAAGAGTGTATCTTTGTAGATGAATGATTTTTTGACGTATTTTTCTATGCCAACTTTAGTCTTTGATATCGAAACGGTGGGGGAGGATTTTGATACCCTGGACGAGACCAGTCAGGATGTTTTGACGCGCTGGATTAAGAAAGAATCAGAGAGCAGTGAAGGCTATACAGTCGCCTTGACTGATCTGAAGAATGGTATGGGGTTTTCTCCGCTGACGGGACAGATTGTGGCGGTGGGCATCTATGATGTTGATCATAAGAAGGGGGCGGTTTATTTCCAGTCTTCTCCGACCAGGAAAGAACAGTCGTTCGAGGAGGAAGAATGCAAGTTCGAAGTGTTGTCGGAAAAAGATATCCTGCGGCGCTTTTGGGAGGTTGTGGAAAAGTATGATACGTTCGTTACGTTCAATGGCCGCGCTTTTGATGTCCCGTTCCTCATGGTGCGTTCGGCGATTCACGGCCTTCGCCCGAGTAAGAACCTGCTGGCCAATCGCTATTTGAATTATCAGCCAGGGCACGCCCGGCATGTTGATTTGCTCGATCAGTTGACGTTTTATGGGGCTCTGCGCAAGAGGGGCAGTCTGCATTTGTGGTGCCGAGCCTTCGGGATTGAGAGTCCAAAAGCCCAGGGGGTGGACGGCGACGATGTGAAGGCGTTGTACGAGAGTGGCAAAAGTGCTGATATTGCCAAGTACAATGCGCGCGATCTACGCGCGACGGCCGCATTATACGAACGGTACAAAGAATGTTTGCAGTTTTGATTTTCTTATGCATGTGCTTGTCCCCGCTATAATTTCTTGCTACACTCACGAAGACACTGTCAATACGCTATTGATTTTGAACTATGCAGATTGAAGAAGAGCTCAAGAGCTATAAAGCGCGCCTTGATCCTAAGATAGAGGCGTATTTTGATAACGTGCTGAAAGAGGCCGCCAAGGAGGATGATTTGGTCAGCGAGGCACTTGGTCACGCTCGGGATATCGTTTTGGCCGGCGGCAAACGTCTGCGCTCGGCTTTCATGTACTATGGGTATCTCGGAGCTGGTGGTACAGAAGAAGAAAAGATTTTGGAAACCTCTGTGAGCGTCGAACTGATTCACGCTTTCCTTTTGGTGCACGACGACATTATCGATCGTGATGACATTCGTCACGGCGTGCCGACGCTTCATCGCCGGTATGCTGATTTCGGGAAACGTTTTTTTCCGGACAAAGACGTCGAACACTTTGGCAATTCTATCGCGATTATCATGGGCGATATGCTCTATGCTTTCGGCAATGATATTCTGTTCCGCTCAGACTTTCCCAAGGAGCAAGTGTTCCAGGCCCTGTCTCGCATCCAGAATATCGTTTCGTTGACGGTGGTCGGCCAGGCGCGGGACATTTATATGGAATACAAGCGAGAAGCAACCGAAGAAGAGATTCTCACTATGTACAAGAATAAGACGGCCAAATATACTGTGGAGGGACCATTGCACCTGGGCGCTATTTTGGCCGGAGCGTCGCCGGAATTTTTAACGGGCCTGACAGCCTATGCGGTGCCGCTGGGGATTGCTTTTCAGATTCAGGATGATATCTTGGGTATCTTCGGGAGTACGCAGCGCATTGGCAAGCCAGTAGGCTCGGACATCGAAGAGGGCAAGATTACCTTGCTGGTTTCTTTGGCCACACAGCTCGGCACAGTGGCGGAGAAAAAACGGCTTAAGGAAATCCTCTCTCTGGGGACAGGTCTTCGTGAGGCTGATATCGAAGAGTTTCGGACCATCATCGTGCGGACCGGGGCTCTGCAGGCCGCCAAGGAGCGTGCCAATCAGTATATTGTTGAGGGTATGGAAGCGCTGGCAGCAATGAAAGAGCTGCTCGTTCCGCGAGCATACGATTTTCTTTCTTCGGTGGCAGCTTATATGGCCAAAAGAGAATACTAAAGCATATGGCAGAATCAACATCATCAGCGAACAGCCTTCCTCGTCACGTGGTTATTATCCCCGACGGCAATCGTCGCTGGGCTACCGCGCGCGGGTTGGAACCGTGGGAGGGTCATGAGGAGGGAGCGCGAAACACCGAAAATTTGGTGCGTGAGGCTCGGCGTCTGGGTATTCGCGAGCTTTCGATTTGGGGTTCGTCGATGGAGAACCTAACCAAGCGGCCGCTTCTAGAAAGTAAGGCGCTTTTGCGTATTTATGAAACCTATTTTCAGAAACTTCTCAATAGCGAGGATATCCATAAGGATCGAGCTAAGATTCGTTTTATCGGACACTGGGAGGAGCAGTTCCCGGAATCGCTCAAAGGCATTCTCCATCAGTGTATTGAGGCGACCAAAGACTACGATGACTACCATCTGAACTTTTTTTTGGCGTACAGTGGGGATGATGAGATGCTGCGGGCCATCGAGAAAATAGCAAGTGAGCTTGCGCCGGGTGAGCAGGTGACCGGCCAGATGGTTAAGGCACAGCTTATGACCAAAGATATTCCGCCAGTCGATCTCCTTATCCGGACGGGGGGTGAGCCGCATTTATCGGCCGGGTTTATGATGTGGGATATCGCCAATACGCAGCTCTATTTTTCCGAAAAATGGTACCCGGATTTCGACCGGGAAGCGTTTCAGGCCGCGATTGAGGAATATGGCGTCCGAGAGCGAAGATTCGGAAAGTAAGCCCTGTTGACAGATTTTTGTTATCTGCTACAATAGGACTACATTTTGAAAAACTGCAGAGATATAGGAAAAAGAGAGGGTAATCAAGAGATGCATTTCAGGAACGAGGATTGATTGCTTACCATAAAGACTTCTCTGTTTTTGTGTTCTTAGAGAGTTCACAAACTCTTTTCTGTGCTCTATCGTTTGCTACCAATGCACCATATGGCCAATAACAAGGAATTGATTCGCGTTGAGGGGGAAGTTTTGGAAACTTTGCCTAGCACTACTTTTCGCGTTCGTCTTGATAACGGTCATGAGGTATTGGCTCACATTTCTGGTCGTATGCGCGTCCACTATATTCGTTTGCTGCCCGGGGATCGCGTGACGCTCGAGATGAGTCCCTATGATTTGTCCAAAGGACGGATCGTACTCCGTAATAAATAGAAAGTATTTTTTCCATAGAAGTTTCTCCCTATGAAAGTAAGAGCCTCAGTTAAGAAAATTTGTGTGCACTGCAAAATCGTCAAGCGCAAAGGTGTGCTTTTTGTGATTTGCACGACACCGAAACATAAGCAACGCCAAGGTTAATCTTAGAAACGAATTATGGTACGTATCGCCGGAATCAACATTCCAGACAACAAAAGAATCGAAATCGCTTTGACGTATGTTTTTGGTATCGGTTTGTCGACCAGTCAAAAAATTCTTCAGGAACTGACCATCAGCCCTGATACGCGTACGAAAGATTTGACACCCGAAGAGGCCAACTCGCTTCGTGACATGATTGAGAAGAAATACCGTGTGGAAGGAGAGTTGCGCCACGTTATCAAAAGTAACATCAAGCGCCTGAAG
>JBBQYU010000024.1:0-13047 GCA_038208355.1 Candidatus Moraniibacteriota bacterium | reverse complement strand
GAATGTGGCACGGTTGAATTTTTCTCACGGCGAACACGCGTGGCACAAAGAAATCATCAATCGCATTCGCGAGCTGTCGCATGAAATGAATACTCCCATCGGCATCCTCGCCGATATGCAGGGCCCGCGTATCCGTACTGGGGTCACCGCTACCCTGGAAATCCATCCCGGGACACTCATCCGGGTGAGTGATATCGCCAAGAAGGACGTTCTTCCGGCCTCGGACGAGCCAACGGTTTTGTTGGACATGGCCGGGGTGACGGAGCGCGTCGAAGTGGGCCATACCATTCTTATCGAGGATGGTTTGATTGAATTACACGTCATCCAGAAAGAGGATGATTTTGTGGTGGCGGAAGGAAAGAACGACGGTGTTATCAAGGACCGTAAGGGCGTGATTTTGCCTGATTCCAAATTAGAACTTTCTATTCTTTCAGAAAAAGATAAGGCGGATTTGAAATTCGTTTTGGAGGAAGGAGTGGATTTTGTCGGTGTGTCATTTGTGGGCTCGGCAAGCGACATCGAGAGCGTACGCCAGGAAATGAAAGTTTTGGTGGGCGATCAGGCGTGTTATCCCAAACTGGTATCTAAAATTGAACGTAAAGAAGCGATTAAGAATCTGGAGGCTATCATTCAGGCTACGGACGCGGTGATGGTGGCTCGTGGCGATTTGGGCATCGAGATGCCAGAAAGCGAAATTGCTTTACTGCAGAAAACTATTATTGCGGCCAGTTTGCGGGCGGCCAAGCCGGTTATCGTGGCCACCCAGATGATGAAGAGTATGACTGAGAATCCTCGGCCGACCCGGGCCGAAGTGAGCGATGTGTCCAACGCAGTTATCGACCATACAGATGCAGTGATGCTTTCGGAAGAATCGGCTATGGGGAAATATCCGGTAGAAACCATCGCCATGATGGCGGAAATTATCGAGAAAACCGAAGAGTCACCTTTTGATGATTTATACAAAGCCCTTGATTTGAATTTTGAAAGTGAGTACGCGGTTATGATTCGGAGTGTGTACGAACTGGCCCAGAGTTTTCATACCAAGGCTATTTTGCTACTTTCGGCCAGCGGTTTTACTGCTCGTCTACTTTCGCACTTCCGACCCGAGAGCAAACTCTTTGTGGCCACCAATTTACGCGCTACTTGGAATGAGTTGTCACTGGTGTGGGGGATTGACCCCTACCTCTTTGAGGATGATCAGAAACTTGATACCTTTATCAATCGGCTGATGAAAGAAACCAAGAAGGACGGCAAGCTGTCCGCCGGCGATCAGGTGGTGGTTTTTCACGGGCGAACTCCTGGTCAGGAAACGCTCAAACTTGTCGGAATTCGGGAGATACGCTAGACTACCTGGCGTGTTTTGGAGAGATGGCCGAGCGGCTGAAGGTACTTGCTTGGAAAGCAAGCGTGCGGGAAACCGTACCGAGGGTTCGAATCCCTCTCTCTCCGCAGCGAAACGAAGTGAAGCGAAGGAGAGGAGGAAGTGAACTGCTTCACTTCCGAGAGGGATGAGAAAGACGGAGCGATGTTTCGCGAGTACGCGAAACCGCGAGTTGGGGTCGCGGAAATCTGATTGCGTCGGCAAACAGATTATCTGTGACCGAATCCCTCTCTCTCCGCCAAAATTGGACAAAGTTTGAACCTTTTTCGAAAGCAATCCCGATTCGGACTAAATGCATCTCGGACACGCTCCAGGGATGAGTGTGTGCAAAAACCAAAAGATTTCCTTTTGTTGAAACAAATGAGCCGCCCCCTAAGGTGGGCTTTTTTCTTATTTGCGTGTAGAATAGGATGTGAATCCAGGGGAATAAGGTAAATATATTAACTCTATCGTTATGGACAATGAAGTACCAAAAGGAGCAGCCGAAGCAAAGGAACCGGTAGTGGTAACGCCCGTTGTGGGGGCAGTGGCGTCGGAGGGGAAAATAGCCAATCCATCAGTGGCGGAAAAAATGCGCCAGTGTCTGAAGAATAAGAAGACGCGCCTACGTCTCTTGATAGTTGTGTTGCTGGTATTGGTTTTGGTCGTTGGGTATCTTACCAAGGGGTGGTTTGTGGCCGCGACGGTGAACGGCAGCCCGATTAGTCGGTTGAGCGTTATTCAGGAATTGGAGCAGCAGTCTGGTAAACAGATTCTCGATACTTTGGTTACTAAAAAATTGATTGCCGGTGAGATTAAGAAAAAGAATATCACAGTGAAGACTGCGGATATTGATGCGGAGATTAAAAAAATTGAACTGCAGGTAGCCGGACAGGGTGGTACGCTTGATGAAGCCTTGGCTCAGCAGGGGATGACCATGGACAGTCTGCGCGAGCAAATAACGATTCAGAAGGAATTGGAAATCCTCCTGGCTGACAAGATAGCCGTGAGTGATGATGAGGTGAATGAGTATTTGAAGGCGAACCCCACTACACCTCAGCAGGGGATGAGTTCGGATGATTTGAAGAGTCAGGTCCGTGAGCAACTAAAGAGTCAGAAATTCGCTACAGAGGCCAAGGCATGGCTGGATGGAGTGAAGGCTGCGGCCAAGATTAATTACTTCGTGCAGTACTAGTCACTTAGTAATAAAAAGCCGCCAGAAATGGCGGTTTTTTTGTTGTTTCAGAAGTTTTTACAACAGAGGATTTTGGAAGGCGTCTTTTTCAGTAGGAAGGGATTCCTGCTCGGAGAAGACGTGGTAGGCGTAGGAAAAAAATCGTTGGGCCATAGCAAAGATACCGTAGGTAATGAAAAAGGCGGCAAAGACGTCGATGGAATAGTGGAGGTGGCCGAGAATTACCCCGAGTCCGAGGAGAGCGGCGGTAGCGAGGCAGAGGTAGCGCACCCAGCGCTCATTCCAGTAAATGAGGGCGAAGAGGTAGGGGATGCCGGAATGACCGGAGAAGAAATAGTCACCGCCGTAGGTCAGGGCGCGAAAGATATCGTTGGGATCAAGGTAGGTGTGAGTGGGGAATGGAGCCAAGTGGGTAAAGACGATAAACGCGGCACGAATGAGAACGAAGAGGGCCACGCTTTTCAAAACAAAAGGAATGCGTCGTGGCTGCCATACGATGAGGAAAAACATGAAGAAGCCGTAGAGGGCGGCCACATCATTGACAATCCATTCCACGTTCATGACGGGGATGTTATCGAGCAAGAGGTCGCTGACCGAATTGCTGGCCTGGGCGGTGGCGTATAGACTGGCAGCACGATTGATAACGAGGCTCATAAAGAAAAGAACCAGACCCACCAGTGTGGATTGGAGGAATTTCTTTTGGTTCCAGTAGTAGCGATGGCGGCGAAAAAAATCATGCATAGGATGAGAGATAAAGACCTCCTCTATAGTACTGGGACTAGGGGAAATACACAACTACTCTAGAGAACCTGCGTTTCTTGAGGAAGTTCTTTGTTTTGAAGAGCGAATCGGGCCAGTAGGTACTGGAGCACACCGAAGACCAGGAGAAGCGAGAGTGGCCAGGAGGTGTCCAGCGCGGTCATCTCGCCCTGGATTTCAAAAAATTGTACCAAGAGAGGAATGCGAAAGATAAGGAAGAGAAAGAGGAGTTCTATGGTCGTGAGTATGAGGAGGTCTCTTCTCTGGGTCCAAGAGAGGAGGCCGCGATAGACATGAGGAGCGAAAAGAAAAAAGACATAACCGACTACGATGGAGCCGAGCAAGACCCAGATATTGGAGGTTGTTTGTTTCATGGCGGGGGCACTGAAGAGAAACAGTATTACCAGCGCCAGACCTTGGATGAGGGCGGAGGCCACCATAAAAGGAGCCACTTTACGGAGAAAGCCCGGCGTGCTAGGGGCGATGGTTTGTTTGGTTGGCCACAGGGTCCAGTAGGAGACCAGGATACCAGGGAAACCAACAGTGAAATAATTGATGAGCGTGATGTTAAGTGGAGTGAGTGGGAATGGATAGCCGAAGAGACTCACTCCAAGGAAGAGAACGGCGTCCACCAGGGCGGCTCCCAAAAAGAGGCTGGCAAAAATTTCGGCGTTTTTGATGATGCTATCAGCTAGCTCCACGCCGCCAGGCAAAGCTGTGAAGCTATTGTTGGTCAGGACCACAGAGGCTAGTTCCCGAGTGGCTGGCGCACCCTCGAACATCGCGATGCCGAGGTCTGCTGTTTTGATAGCCAGCGCGTCGTTGGCGCCATCGCCCACCATGGCGGTGAAGCCGTCTTGTTTGAGGGCGGCGATAATTTTTTCTTTTTGCTCTGGAACAATGCGGGCGAAGATGGTGTATTTTTTGGCCTGAGCCAGATAGTCAGTCTCAGTGAAGTCAAGCATCTCCCGTCCGGTGATGATGTGTTCGCAGCCCTGCACCCCGGCCTCTCTCGCTACGGAGCGGACAGTCTCTGGGTGATCACCGGAAATGATGCGGATATGGACGCCGCGTTTTTGAAAAAAATCAATCGCTTCACGAATGCCCGGCCGCAAGCGACTGGACAGGGTGAAGAGGGCCACGAGGGAAAGGGAGGCTTCGGTCAAATCTGTGGGCAGAGCATTGCCATGGATGCGCGCTACACAGAGCACACGCTTGCCCTGGCGCGCTTCGTGTTCGGTAAATTGTTCACAGCGGGCTCGTTCGGTGGCATCATGGAAATGGGCGAGGAGGTGTTCGGGGGCGCCCACCGCGATCAGGATGGCTGGTTCGTCGGGCCGAACTATTTCTACGGTTCCGTAGGAGCGCCAGGAAGAAAAAGGATACGCGGCGCGCACCTCATCGCTAGTGGATGTGGCGCCGACATAGGCGCGGAGTGCGGTCATGGTCTGAGAGGTATCGCTTGACCCTTGGGTATAGGCAACGAGGAGCCGCTTCACCTCATCGAGAGTGATATCCGGGTGGAGTTCTACTTTTTCTACAGCCAGTACGTTTTCTGTTAGGGTACCAGTTTTATCCATGCACAGGTTTTTGATGCGCCCGAGTTTTTCCGTGGCATTAATTTCTTGCAGCAGAACGTTGCGCCGGTAGAGATGGGCGGCCCCATAGGCAAAGAGCAGGGTGAGTGCGAAAATGAGTCCCTGAGGAACAAGGGAACTGGCTAGGGCACCGATATTTTTGATGACAATGAGTTGGGACTCATGCACGATGAATCCGCGTACCACTACAAAGACGATGGCTACAATCAGAAAATACCCGGCGTAGCGGATGACCCGACCCACTTCTCGCTGGATGGGACTGACATTACCCCCGTAGCTTTGCAGTCCCTCGGTCATACGGGCGATGCGGCTTTCTTGAAAGATAGTATCCGCGCGCATGACAGCGCTTCCGGCGGTAATGATGCTGCCGGCCAGGATTTTGTCTCCAGTTTTACGGGGAAGAGAAGTGGATTCTCCGGTAATCAGTCCCTCGTTTAATTCCAGAACCTGGGCCTCGAGCAGGGTACCGTCCGCCGGCACCTGGTCTCCGATTTTCAGCTGGAGATGGTCATGTTTTTGGATAGCTTCAGTGAGGATGATTTCTGTGTTGCCATCGGGTAAGACACGAGTGATGCGCGGGGCGGTGAGGAGCTGCAGTTGCTGGAGTGCCCACCAGGCACGGATATCCTGGGCCAGACCTAAACTCACATTGATGATGAGGACGAGTCCCAAAAAAACAGAGGCTTGGGTATCTCCGAAGAGAAAAAGGAGGGCCACGACGGCTGCGATGACTCCGTTGGTTAGTAAAAAAACATTCCTTTGGAAGATATACCAGAGGTTACGGAGTTGCTGCTGGCGATGGGACAGGGGATGATTTTTTTTCATGTCCGAATAGCCTTAGAACTTTTCGTGTACGCCTTGTTAAAGAGGAGCGGCCAGAGAAAATTAATGCCGTATACCCAAGCCATTTTGAGAACTCCTTCTTCTCGCAAGCGCCGTCCCGAAGTATACATGGGTAATTGAAAACTGAATTTCACTTCGCCCTGCGTGCCCATACGTTTGGCCATAGCGGTGTCTTCGCCGTAAAAGGCAAAGCTGACATCGAAGCCGCCGGCTTTTTTCAGGGCGCTTTTGCGTAAAACGAAGTTGCCGCCCTGGAGCATGGTGCCACTTCGGCCGGTGAGGAGAGAATCCACGGTACTGACGGCTTTTCCTAGTCCGTAAAAGAAACGGATGAACCAGTTGGTAAGCGCGGGCAGATCATAGTAGATATAGGGGCCACTTAGGGCTACGAGGGTGGGGTGAGTAGAGAATTCTTGCATCACGTGGTCTATCCAGCCGGCCGGCATGATGGTATCGGCATCCACGTTGGCCATGAGGTCTCCGGAAGAGACTTGGTAGCCGGCTTGTCTGGCCTGGGACAAGCCCTTTTGGGGCTCGTCTACTACCCGGACAAACGGGAAGGTACGCGCAACAGCACCGGTCTGATCGGTGCTGGCATTATTTACCACGATGACTTCGATGTCATACGAGGTGCGGGCTATTTCGACGGCCAGGGCTTCCAGACACCTACCGAGATAAGCCTCTTCATTGTAGGCGGGGACGACGATGCTGAGTTTCATATACGTATAGTATACTCTATAATAGGTAAGAGAATAAATCGTTGCATACCCCTATGAAAATCGCTGTTTTTTCAGATAATTTTTACCCGGAGCTTTCCGGTATCTCTGATTCGCTGGTGGAAATTGCCGGGGGGCTCGACTATTTAGGCGAACAGGTGGATTTTTATGTCCCTTTCTATTCCGCTAAAGACTACGCTGTTTCTGGTTTACCCTACCAGGAGATACAGATTGGTGAGCACGTTTGCGTCCATCGGCTTTTTTCTTTGCCCTATCCCGCACCAACCAAACAGGGCCGTATGATTATTCCGTTTTTTACCAGAGTGTTTTCGCTTTGGCGTAAGCGGCCGGATATCATTCACACCCATCTTTTTTTTGGGGCGGGCATGGAAGCATTGGTAGCTAGTTTTTTCTTGCGCCGACCGCTCATCGGGACCAGTCATACGCCGCTGACGGAATTTTTGCAGTACAGTCCTCTGCGCGGGGAGTTCTTTACCCGCGTGGCTTTGCGTTTTGTTTCTTGGTACTACAACCGTTGTGAGTTTGTCACAGCACCTTCCCAGGGGATTCTTGATGAGATGCGCGCACACGGATTTCACCGACCTTCTCGAGTTATTTCTAATCCGATAGATTTGCAGCATTTTTTCCCAGCCACTTCGGAGGAGTATGCGGCAGCAAAAAAAGCTTTTAACCTGTCTTCTTTCACCATTTTGTACACCGGCCGTTTGGCTCCGGAAAAACACATCGATGATATCATCCGGGCGGTAGCGTTTCTCCAGGAGCGTATCCCAGAGATCTCCTTGGCTATTACTGGTCATGGGGAAGCCGAGGGCGATTTGCAGGCCTTGGCGAAAGAGTTGGGCGTGGCGGAGCGGGTGCGATTTTTTGGGACGGTGAGCAATGAAGACCATGCTCGGATTTATCGGGCGGCGGATGTTTTCAGTATTATGAGCACAGCTGAGACTCAGAGTTTGAGTATGATGAAAGCCATGGCCACCAGAGTTCCAGTTATCGGCGCTCGCGCTCGCGGTTTGGCGGAATATATTCACCCAGACGAAAACGGTTTTCTCGTGGAACCGGGTGATGTGGATACCTTGGCTGAAAAAATTCTTTTTCTCTATCAACATCCAGAGGAGCGCCAGCGTCTAGGGGACGGAGGTGTCGCCACTGTCAAACAATTTTCCAGCGCGGCTATCGCTTTACAGTGGCAGGCTCTGTACCGAGAAGTACATGAGCAGTATCAGGTATAGTTTCGTTTCTCGGATGTTAAGCATTCTTTTTTCCCCAAGATTCGAGAGTGCAGATGACGGCCGAAAGGCTCTGACCTTTTTTAGTCAGAGTGTAGTCCACTCGAGGTGGGACCTCAGGGTAGGCGCGCCGTTTCACCAGCTTGTCTGTTTCAAGTTCACGCAGGGATTGAGTAAGCATTTTTTCACTGACTTCCGGAATCAGTTTTTTGAGTTCCCCGTAGCGTTTGGTGCCGCTTCCGAGATACCACAGGATAATGGTTTTCCATTTCCCCGCAATCATCCTAAGTGTTTTTTCGATGGGGCAGGCCAGCTGACTCGTTGGTTTTTTCATAGGCGATTATATACGTACTAAAATGTATGTACTTGTATTTTAGTATGTATTACAGTATTATACAAGAGTAATTTTTTGTATGAATACTATGTCAAAAATCATTGAAGCCCTCAAGTGGCGCTATGCTACGAAACAATTTGATACGGAACAGAAGCTTTCTGCAGAGCAGCTGGCGACCCTGAAAGAGGCGCTTCGTCTCGCCCCTTCATCATTCGGTTTGCAGCCGTGGCACTTTATTGTGGTGGAGAACCCAGAGTTGCGTGCCAGGTTGCGCGCTGCTGGGTACGATCAACCACAGATTACCGAAGCCTCCCATTTCGTGGTGCTGGCAATCGAAAAGAATATTGATGCCGCTTTGGTAGACAAATACCTAAAAAGTATCGCCGAAACGAGAAAGATCCCCTTGGCTGATTTGGAGGGATTTCGTACGATGTTGAATGGTGCTCTCACCATGAAACCTGAGGCAGAGCGGCGTGATTGGGCCACCCGGCAAGTGTATATTGCTTTAGGAGTGCTTTTAACGACGGCCGCCCTCGAACATATCGATGCCGCCCCCATGGAAGGATTTGACCCGCGTCAGTTTGATGAAATCTTGGATTTGGAAAAGCAGAACCTGGAGTCGCGCGCTATCGTTGGTTTGGGTTTTCGTAGGGAGGAGGACTTAGCTGCGAGTATGCCCAAGGTACGTTACAGTGAAGAAGAAGTATTTACGACGCTCTAAGATATGCAGACTATTTTTCATAGCGCAGATTCGCGTGGTTATGCACAACACGGGTGGCTGACCAGTCATCACTCGTTTAGTTTTGCTTCGTACTATGACCCGGCACGTATGGGTTTTGGGGCACTGAGGGTGATAAACGACGATGTTATTGCCCCAGCTTCGGGCTTTGGCACTCACCCGCACAATAATATGGAGATTATTACCATTCCTCTCTCGGGAGCCCTCACTCATGAGGACAACATGGGGAACCGTGAGGTGATTACCACTGGCGAAGTACAGGTGATGAGTGCCGGCACCGGTGTTGAACACGCCGAGTTTAACGCTTCGGAGAGTAAAGCCGTGACACTGCTCCAGATTTGGATTCTTCCTGACACGCCCAATGTCACGCCGCGTTACGAACAGAAGCATTGTGACATCACTGTGCCGAATACCTTTGTCGAAGTGGTGGGACGATTTGGAGAAAGTGCTCTGGGTATCCATCAGGATGCTCGTCTTGCTCTGGGTCATTTTGCGGCTGGCGAAACACTCTCCTACCTCATGAAAACGCCTGGCCATGGCGCATACTTTTTCGTTATCGATGGCGCCGTGACTCTGGCTGAAACGTCGCTGGGAAAACGTGATGGTTTAGGGGTATGGGAGACGGAAAAGGTCACTGGTAAAGCCATAAGAGACACTTTTTTGTTAGCTATCGAGGTGCCGATGAAATAAGGGTGAGCGAGTGCGCTATAATAAAGAAGTCAATACGTAATATGTTTTCTCTATGAAAGAGCACTTGGCAGGATTCATGGATTTTGTTCGCAATCAGGGAGTAGTTGGTTTGGCCGTCGGTTTTCTTCTCGGGGGAGCAGTTTCCAAAGTGGTAACGGCCTTGGTGACTGATATTATTAATCCGCTTCTCGGCATCGTTTTGGGGAAGACGGAAAATTTAAAAGCAGCCAAGTTTGCTTTGGGCGGTGCGGATATATTGTGGGGAGATTTCCTCAGCGTCGCTATTGATTTTGTCATCATCGCTTTCGTGGTGTATTACGTTGTGAAGCTCCTCGGTCTGAATATGCCAGGCAAGAAGTAGTACTGTTGCTCGTATAAGCTTTTTATTCAATACTTATTTTTTTAACGCCTTATCCTATGAATAAGAAACCAGATGTCAAAAAACTGTCGATGGCGTTGCATAAGAAACTGCGCGGCAAGATTGCTATCGCTCCCAAGACAGTAGTGAAAACCAAAGATGATTTGAGTCTGGTGTATACCCCGGGTGTGGGGGCGGTATCCTCATATTTGGCGACGCACAAAGATCAGATGGATCAGTACACGATGAAAGGTAATACGGTCGCGGTCATTTCTGACGGCTCCGCGGTGCTTGGCTTGGGCAATATTGGCCCGGAGGGAGCGCTGCCTGTTATGGAAGGGAAATCGCTTTTGTTCAAGGCGCTGTCTGGTATCGACGCTTTCCCTATCGTGTTGGCTACCCAGGATACGGAAGCCATTATCCAAACAATTAAAAATATCGCTCCGGTTTTTGGAGGTATCAATCTCGAAGATATCGCCGCGCCGCGTTGTTTCGAAATTGAACGCCGTCTCCAGGCCGAGCTCATGATTCCGGTACTGCATGATGATCAGCACGGTACCGCGCTGGTGGTACTTTCGGGACTGATTAATGCTTTCAAGGTGGTCAAGAAAAATCCAAAAAAATCTAGCATCGTGATTGCGGGAGCCGGAGCCGCCGGCACCGCCATAGCAGAACTCTTGATACTCTTTGGAGTGGGTGACATCATCCTGGTGGATAGCCAGGGCATTATCCATGAGAAGCGTGCGGATATTGATGACCGGAAAAGAGCCATGGCCAAGCGGACGAACAAAGAGAAACGAACAGGCGGTTTGGACCAGGCGCTGGCTGGCGCCGATGTCTTTGTCGGGGTATCCAAGGGGGACACGGTGACTACAGCTCATGTCAAAAGCATGGCTCCTCAGGCCATTGTCTTTGCATTGGCCAACCCGGTACCGGAAATCATGCCTGATGTGGCCAAGAAGGCAGGGGCGGCCGTGGTGGCCACGGGCCGTTCGGACTTTGCCAATCAGATTAATAATTCCTTAGGGTTCCCTGGGATTTTTCGAGGAGCGCTGGATAATCATGTGCGGAACATTACCGATGCCATGCTTATTCGGGCGGCCAAGAATTTGGCAGCGGTCGTGACACGACCAACGGCGGAGCGGATAGTGCCGAGTACTTTTGATAAAAAAGTGGTAGCTGCTGTCGCTCGGGCTATTCGTGTCTAGAATATGTGGAAATCTGCCGAAAACCTCTCCGCTGTGATATACTGAAAGTAGATTTTTGTGAAACAAAGAAATACTATGGATTTGGTCCCTCGGAAAGCGGAAGAAGAAAAATTAAAGTCTATGGAAGGAGTAGAGGAGGATACTTCTCGGGAGCCTTTTTTTGGGACGATTTTATTGTTGCTGATGATTCTTTTCGTGGTCGCTTCACTGGCAGCGGTGGGTTATGCGGCCTATTCTTCCTGGCATGTCAGCAAAGAGATAAGCAATAAACCTTCTATCACCGCACTTTCTTTGGAAAGAGACAATCAGGCCCCCGCGGAAGGGACCACCGAGCCGTCCGTGGCGAATCAAGAGGACGTGGCCATTCAGGAAAAAGCGGCCGTCCTGAAAAAAGCGCAGGCGACGGTGATGATTGTTTTGAATGGCGGCTTTACTAAGGGTGCTGCCGGAGCGGCCGCGGGTGTTTTGAAACAAGCGGGCTATACAGCGGTTACGGTTGGTAATGCGATTGGAAACTACTCGGGGGTCGTGGTCTATTATGCTGCCGCACTGGAAAAAGAAGCTGGGGCCGTCAAGGAGAGTCTCCTCGGTAAGTATCCAACCGTGACGGTCAGCCCGGCTATCACGAGCAATAAAGAAACAACGACTGCTCCCATCATGGTCATTATCGGGAAATAATTTTCTTCATAGGTAGTCGTCTTCATTTTTCTCCGGGCCTCAGTGCTCTGGAGAATTTGCTTTTTAGAGCCATTTTGCGCTATGCTGGGGGCATGAATAACTCTACGGAAGAAATCAAGGCTCGTATCAATATCGTCGAGCTCATCGGCACGTACGTGCGCCTGGAAAAGTCAGGGACGCATTACAAGGCTTGCTGCCCGTTCCATCAGGAGCGTACACCATCGTTCATGGTGAATGAGGAAAAAGCCATGTGGCACTGTTTTGGTTGTGGCAAAGGGGGCGACGTGTTTGCCTTTATGATGGAGATGGAGAGTCTGGATTTTCGTGAGGCGTTGGTCATGTTGGCCGAGAAAGCCGGTGTGGAGCTGCCGAAATATCGTCAGGAAGATGGGATGAAGAAAGATGACAAGGAGCGTTTGTTTGAGGCGCTGGAGTGGGCCACCAAGTTTTATGAAAAACAATTGTGGGACGGCGCGGGCAAGGAAAAAATACTCTTGTATCTCAAAGAGCGTGGCTTGTCCGACGAGAGCATCCGTACGTTTCGTTTGGGCTATGCGCCAGATGGTTGGCGGCACACTTTGGAGTTTCTCACGCAGAAAGGTTTTTCAGTTGACGAGATTGAGCGGACGGGACTAATCCTAAAGAAAGATGGCGGTGGCCAGTATGACCGTTTCCGGGATCGCATCATGTTTCCCATTTTCGATATTTTTGGACATACTATTGGCTATTCGGCGCGGGTGGCCCCGGGTGGAGACGAATCGCAGGCCAAGTATATCAACACGCCGGAGACGGCCGTGTATCACAAGAGCCGGGCCTTGTATGGGCTATTTTTGGCCAAGCAGGCCATGAAGCAAACCGGAGTGACTGTGATTGTCGAAGGAAACATGGATGTTATTGCTATGCACCAGGCCGGTATCCGAAATACCGTGGCCGTGTCGGGAACAGCGCTTACGCCGGATCAGTTGACCCTCATGAAACGTTACGGAAATGAAGTGAGGCTGTTTTTCGATATGGATGGTGCTGGGCAAAAGGCGGCTAGAAAGAGTGCGGAACTGGCCTTGGAAAAAGAACTGACGGTGTCGGTAGTGGCGTTGCCTTTTGGTAAAGACGCGGCCGATATGAACAAGGAAAACCCAGGGCAGCTCTTAAGCGCGGTGACCGAAGCAGTACCGGCTCTGACCTATTTCCTCAACGTGAGTATCGCCAAAGAGGACGTGACTACTTCTTTAGGGAAGCGGCACATCGTGGATGATTACACGGAACTGCTCCAGGCGGTCAAGAACCCGATTGAGCGCGCGTACGCTATTAAGGAATTAGCACGG
>JBBQYU010000023.1:0-13765 GCA_038208355.1 Candidatus Moraniibacteriota bacterium | reverse complement strand
CCCCTTGGATATAATTTACAAGACGCTAGCCCTCAAGCTATTTCAGAGAGAACCAGCTATTGCCAAACTCGATTGGAATTTCTCCCCTACACACAAGTCATCCCCTCAAATTGCACAGTGAGTGGGTGCGGGCCTCCACGTCGTTTTACCGACGCTTCACCCTGCTCATATGTAGCTCGTCTGGCTTCGGGTCTAGTCCACGCGATTATAAACGCCCTATTCAGGCTCGCTTTCACTATGTCTCCGGAATTCGTCATCCCTTAGACAACCACGTAGAACTAACTCGTTGGATCGTGCTGCAAAAAGCACGCCGTCACCCGTCTTGCGACAGGCTCCGACTCTTCGTTAGCATGGAGTTTCAGTTCTATTTCACCTCCCTTATCGGGATGCTTTTCACCTTTCCCTCACGGTACTAGTTCACTATCGATCTGAAGCAATGTTTAGCCTTGGAAGTTAGTGCTCCCAGATTCAAACGGGGTTTCTCCGGCCCCGCCCTACTTAGGTACTTGTGCATCAGGATGCTGGTGTTTTCGCATACGGGACTATTACCCTCTTTGGTCGTTCTTTCCAGAACGCTTTGCTAACACTGCATCGTGACCCCGATCAATCGAGTCCACAAGCCCTGCAACCCCACTCGAGCAAGCTCGGTGGTTTAGGCTGTTCCGCGTTCGCTCGCCACTACTTACGGAATCTTTATTAATTTCTTTTCCTCCTGGTACTAAGATGTTTCAATTCCCAGGGTTTGCTACGGTATCCTATGTATTCAGATACGGTTCTTCTGTTTCAACAGAAGGGGTTGCCCCATTCGGAAATCCTCGGATCAAAGCTTGGTAGACAGCTCCCCGGGGCTTATCGCAGCCTCCTACGTCCTTCATCGCTTGCTTCAGTCAAGGCATCCACACCATGCGTTAAGTAACCTTCTTTTTTCTCTTGTCCGCAAATATCCCTTTGCAGAGATACTCACGGACAATCGGTTAACAGTGAAGAATGTTTGCGCATTCAACGCACTGTTTTGTTCGACTGCTTGTCACGTCGTCACACGAACGACTCTGACAATAACCTTACATACATTTTAGACTATCTCAAAACACTAAGCTCGCTTTCCGCTGGCAGACGAGACATCACCGTTTTGAAAAAGACATGCAATTGTTAAGGCGCTTGCGCGGAAATACTTACCCCCCTCTTGACGAAGAGAGAAACAACTATTTCAGCGAAACACACACGGACCGCGAAAAGAGCTTCCAGAGAAACAAAAAAAGCACTGTGAGCACTTTCTGATTCGTACTATCCATACTACGCAATCCTGTGGAACCTGTCAAGTCCAAAAGCAACGCTTCGTGGAACACCAGAAGAACAAGGGTTACATCCTCCTCCCGCCCCAACCGGACAAAGAAAAGAGCTCCGTCCAAACAGAGCTCTTTTTGCCTTTTCCAAGCGATTTATCCGCCAGGAGTCGTCAGCGGAGAGGCATTCGGACCAACCGGAGCAGTGGCCGGGGCTACTGGAGTCTCTGTGGCAGCTGGGGCCTCCGGAGCAGCCGGGGCTACCGGGACCGCGGCGGCGGCATTTTTGATATTACCGACACCACTTCTCACGTTCCCGATAAGCTTCTCAATCTGATCACGAGTTTGCTTCAAATTTCCTTCCGCATCAGCGGGAATAATATCAAGAATCTTCTGATACTCGGTCACTGCCTGATCTTTCTTCCCCTGCTTCTCATAGAGGAGGCCGAGACTCAATCGGACATCAATCAATTTGTCATTGGCGGTCAAGATATCTTTGAAGATGGCTTCTGCTTTGTTCTCGTCACCATCCTTAGCGCGCAACTGATACAACACCGCGAGATTGTAGCGATAGTTCAGGTTATTCTTTTCAATATTGACCGCCTGAGTAGCGCTATCAATAGCCTTGTCCGTTTCTTTCAAACGAGCCAGTACCACGGACAAATTGTAATGAGCCACGGCCAGGTCAGCCTTCTCATCGATGGCTTGCTGATAAAAATCTCGCGCCTCCGTGTAAAGAGCAGTACGTTCGGTCCCCTCAGCCTTGGCGTCTCCTTCGGCCCGCTTGACCTGCCCAAGCTTCAGATAGAAGAGCGGGTTATGCGGTTCCAATTCATGCGCCCGATTATACAGCTCTTCCGCTTTTGGCAGAGCGTCACTCGCATATACGGCACCATTCTCATAGATGAGCGCCAGTGATTCAGCGGCCATAACATCATTCGACATCAAACGCCGTCCCTGCTCGCCCGCGGCCACCGCCTGACGGACGTACTGGGCTACCGTATTAACATCACGATCATTTTCACTCTTATTCGCCTCTACGTTGGCCAGTGACATATATTCCTGTCCCAACCGAGTAAAGTAACGTCCTTCTTGCGGATACCGGGTAATAGCCTGGGAAAGTAGCACAGCCGCTTCACGACTGGGAGCAGTTGATGCCATACGCACCGCCTTGCCAGCCGACAAATCAGCGATAAAGACTTTGCCCATAAAGACGAAGACGAAGGCTACGCCGGCTGACACCACCATAAAGATAAAGGCTAAAGCGAGAGCGAACTTCGGTGCCGCCTTGAACGAAAGATTGAGATATTTCTCTTCTGAACCGCTCTCAAAAAGTAAGATGCCAAAAGCCAGCGTCCCGAGCAGAGCTCCAATAAGGAGTAATGGTCCGTTGAGCGGAGCGATAAAGGCAGCGATGAAATACATGACCAACACCGTCCAAAATCCCAAAGAGTAAATCTTGTTGCGCTGCTTCTCATAGGTGAGCAGATACAATCCAACGCTCAGGAAAGAAAACAATACCACCAGGAACAGTACCGTCCCAATCACACCGATAGAGGAAAGGGATTCGAAGAACAGTCCTGTCCCCTGATAGAACCGTAAGGTATAGAGTGAGTTCTGGTTGTACTCCACCGGGCGGAACATGGAAAAAGCATAGCCGTAATTGGCCGGGCCCACTCCGACAGCGAAGTGTTCTTTAAGGGTCTCCTTGGCTATCTGCCAAGAGAGGCTGGTATTAGGAGCCACTTCTACTGGCAGCGTGGCGCGCACCAAATCGGTCTTGCCAATCATGAGAAACGCCAACACAATCGCAAAGACCAACATCGGCACCCACGTCCACTGCTCGGCTGGGCGGACAATCTGGGCCAGAATATAAACCATGAAAAAGGATAAGCCTCCCAAGACCACAATCCAGGGCACAAACGCGTAGAGCACTAAGAGGAGGAAAAGAGTAAGTGCGAGACCGAGAAAAAGAAATCCCGTTACGATATTGCGAGTCATCTTCTTGATATTGTCATCTTTCCAGAGCGCGAAGAGGGCGGTCAAAAAGAGCGGTACTAGCAAACCCAGATAGAGGGAGAGCGTTGAGACCGTCCCGATGAGGCTAATCGGAGCATATTGCTCGACTACCGCCGGCAAGAAATGAATATTCATGAGGGCGAGGAAACTCCACACCACCACAAGAAAGCTCGAGCCAAGAAAGGCTATGAACATCATACGGAAACGCTTCATGGTGAAGTGGCTCAGGATAAAGTAATACGAAAGCAAGAGCGCCGTCACCGAAAGAACACCACGCGACGGGTCACCAAAGAATCCCCAGAAGCTGTGCCAACGGTCAACGGAAAAAAATGCTGCTACCAGATAGGCCAACCAAAAAAGCACCAGTGGAATATCCATCGGTGTCCGTCGGATACGCATTTCCCCGGTCGTCACTCCTTTGGACACCCAGGCCACGATACCCACCAACAACCACACATAAAAATACATCTGTTTCTCAAAGGCAATCCCTTGAAACGTCATCCCCGTGAAAAAAAGCGGCAACCCAAAAAACAAAGCTACCAAGCTGACCGAAATAATTACCTCAAAAAGCGCAGCTGTTTTGGAAACTTTTCCTTCACCGGCAGAGGACGGTGCTGCAGAGGCTGGACGATTAGCAGAAACATTTTCTGGAGCGCTTCCTCCCGCGACGTGTGCTGCTCCATTGTTCGAAGCAACAAAAGCTGTCCCTCCACCAAAACGAGAAAACGAAGGTTTTTCAGATTGCATACGTAGCTATAAATTACAGATATTAATACGTGCTCTTATTATACGATAAATGATTTTCTGAGGCAACATGCTCCCCTTACCCCTTGACGTATTAACCAAAAAGGTGTATAATGTATGTGCAACTTAACAACCGTGGCTTTAGCCACATCAACCTGGAGAAGCATCATGAGCAAAACTCTCATTGCGATTGCATTTTTGGCGGCGCTTGGCCTTTTCGGCGGTGCTACCTACGCCGCGGATGAAACGCCCGCACTGGCCACGACTGTGGCTATGGCGACCCCCAGCTCGACCGCTGAAAAAATCGAGCATATCCTCTTGTCATCGGCGTGGAACGTCAAGATCTATGTGCGAGGAGGAAATCAAGAAGCCTCCTTTCGCAAGGAAGGAAACATTCTCAAGGTGGATATCCTCTGGAAAAATTCCAAGGATACCATGGACGTCACCATTGATGACCAGGGAGTAGTACACTATTCCTGGGCCACTGGCTTTGATGTCCAACTGGCCTACCAGCCGGACAAAGGAACGTTCTCCGGAACCTCGACCTTCCGGCAAAACGGGAAGTCCGCCGACATGAAGCTCGAAAAGAAGAGCTAATATCATCTTCAACGCATCCAAGGAGTATTTCATGAAGAAACAAAACTTTCTCAGGGCGATTGCAGCACTGGCCATTTTGGCAGTATCCGTCACTGTTTCTGCGGCGTCCTTCACGGACGAACAGCTCAAGGCACAGCCGTGCCTGGATCAAGCACCCCTCCCTTGGCGTATCGATGCGTCGGGAGACGCCGTAGTTCCGGCCTACAAGCAGTGGGCAGGGGTGTGGTCAGGCTACTGGTTTGGCCCCAAGAAGATGTGTCACTTGCTCGTCCTCCAGAGGGTGAGCGACAATGGCGAAGCCGAGCTCGTTTATAGCACTGGAAAGCCCTATTACGAGTACGGCACCTTCCAGGGCAAAATTACCAAAACCAGCCAGGGAGAAGACCAACTCGAAGTCGTTCTCGGCAATGGGACTCGGGCCACCTACATTCTCATCGATAAAAGCGATGGACCATCACTAGTGGCCACGTACGGAGGCTTCACCGGCGGCGAACTCAAGCCCGTCCCCAAATGAATAATCAAGAAAAACAAAGACCGGTCCAGCAGACTCTGCTTGCGACCGGTTTTTTCTTTGTTTGATAAAACACTTCTCAAGACCTCATCGCCAATCATCAATAAAGGCAAAGTCAAAATTATACTGACTCAAATCAGTCAACTCAAGATATTTTTCTGCTCGAAAATCATACGCTACCAGATGAGCGTTGCCAAGGGTCGTGGAACCGGCCACTGTTTCGGCCCGTTGAAACACCAGGTAACGACCATCGGGAGAAAAAACTGGCCAAAAAACAAACTGGCCCGGAAAATCAAGTCTGGTTTCCTTTTTCATGGAGAACGAATCCCATGAAGAGATCTTGAATATCACGAGGGCATGCTGGCTAGGCACGCTCCAGGCCAAGCGTAAACCATCACGAGAAATCCCCAGCTTCATGTTTGTGGCGGCACGCTCCTCATCCAACGCGTAGACTTTTACCGATTGCTTTGTAGACAGCGTATACAGATACAGTCCATCATGCTTGAGATAGAGCAGCCGCTGTCCGTCCGGCGACCAAAGCGGCTGAATACCATTGTCAATATGCTCGATAGCGCCATTCACGTCGACCACTTCTACTTCCCATCTATTCGGTTCAGAAAAATCACTGAATGACCCCACCACCGTATCAATGACCTGCTCACTATAGGCTATTTTCGTGCCGTCCGGTGACCACTGGGAAATCCGTTTACTCAAATTCTTCGTATCAGTTAACTGGTGAGTCTCCTCTGTTTTCTTATCATATACGCCGATCTGCAGGAACTCATTTGATGGCAAATAAAACTGAGAATCCCTCCCAAGCGGGGCTGAGGCATAAGCTATTTTTTCTCCATCTGCGGATACTTTCCCAGTGTATTCAATCAAGCCGTTGTTAGGAAAAACCTCAGTAAAACTTCTTGACTGCACATCAAAAGAATACAAATCCGCCGCTCTGTCGCCGCTCTTCGCTAACGTTAAAAAGAGCGTACCTGATAAATGTGCCTCATCAAACGGTTGAACATATTGATACACCTTCAGTCCTCCCCACACGAGAAGTGCGAGACAAACTGCCGAAACACTCACCACAAAAATACGCGATGTCCGCAACGGGGCTTTGCCCTCTTGATTACCTTCAAGCTGTAATCCAGACACCATAGCCAAAATAATTAATAATACTTTTTTATTTTACAAAATAGTTTTACGATCTTTCTTGTCGTAATCGCTAAAAGCATACATTTCTTCCAGCCATTTCTTGGATTCCGGCTCGAGCTTGGACACCCAATCACCAGCGATTTTCTGAGTCTCTCGTGATGCCGGAGTATAATAACCAAAAGCCTGAATCAGATATGTCTCATTCTGATCCCGGTATTGATCCGAATTTTTAACCGATTCAAACTCTATATCGACGATGTCGGCCGGAATAGTATGCAAATATTCTTTTGAATTTTTCTGATTCAATTCCTGAGCATAATCACGCTTCGTTCTTTGATGAAGGGCCTTGGTTACCTTGAGCGTATCAGTCGTAAAAGAAAGAAGTTTTTTTGGTGCCACCAGAAAAACATCAGTTACATGATGCTTCTTGGTTGCGCGAATCCGTAGAAATACTTCTCCGTCCTTCCCGATAGCCTGCAAAGGAATTTGGACTGTCTCCATAGTTTTCTGATAATAGCGGGGCTGAATCACGTCTACCGTATGAAACGTCCCTCCATCAAGATATTCCACAACCAATGATCGCCACCACGGCACATCAGCACGTGCGCCCTGAACACCAAAAGCGGTAGCTAACGCACCCTGATTGGTAAAGCTTTCTTGGTTATTGCGGGCCAAAATATTCTGGAAACTACCAAAAACCCACACCGCCCCCAGTAAAATCACCAGGCCAAAAACTTTTGCCGAAGCAACCAGAAACGAACCAATACTCTGAGTATCAGAAATGGTGGTATATATACGACTCTTTACCAGAGCAGTCCCATCCTCCTGAAAAATCCCCCCCAGAGTCCAGTCACGATAATGAGAACCTAATAATAAATAGAGAGGGGTATCAATACTCTCTACTTTTCCGCGCACCTCAAGAGCGTCATCAGTCTCCATGGCATACAAACCCTCCTGAGCGATTACCTCATGAACATCTTGCTGGTTTTTATCAAGCACCGTTTGCACCACCATACCATGCCTCTTTTCCAAATCATTCTTATCAAAAACCAAAAAATCTTGAAGGTTCGAATTCACCACCAGCTCACCATGTTTCGGATAGGCCACGTGGAGTAACGACACATGATCGATGAAGCTCTCCTCCGGCTCTACTTCTTTTATCTGAAATGCCAAACGCCCCTCCTTGGGAACAAAGGCGTTCTGAATCTTATACATATCCCCCGTGATGTATCCATGCTCATAGGCATACTGCCCGGCCTCCTTGGTCTGGAAGAGGCTGCTCGGCTTGCCAAACAAAATGTCATTCTCAAACTGGAATCGAGTACCATTCCAAGTACACAGAAATGGTGTGCTCGCGATGCCGCCACCACCGCCACCACCGCCACAATCAGCACCAGCGCAACCAGCACCTCCATTGCCACAGCCACAAGTGCCTGAACAGTCACCGCTACCTCCATCACAGCTACAATCACAATCACACGCGCACAGTGCAATCAGAGGGAAGGCCAGAACGTCCGCGTCAAGAAACTTGGCCACCAAAAGAGCAAATACCGGCAACAGGCGAAAAAAAATCTTACGCCCATTTTTTATTTTTTTGTCCATATGATTTTTTATACTCACCGATACCAGAACGATATAATTTCTACTTTAGAGTATACCTTATTTTTTTTAAAAAAAGAAGGGTTTTCCCTATGCCCTCACCTAGGAATTCCCACCGCCATCGCGTAAAGAACTCCCTCCTGAAAAGAATCCAGCCCAAGTGTGTCGGCAAGCGTTAATCCATCATTCATTCCCATGCCACAACATCCTAGACCCAGTGCCGGTGCCAAAAGGTACATCGTTTGTCCTATGTGCCCGCTTTCAATAAAGGCGAGCTTGTAGGCCAGGGCACCGTATTTCTCCATGGAGCGATTTTTCATAAAAGAATACAACACAATCATACTGCTCTCCAAAGCAAAAGCGTGATACGCCGGAAAACAGGCCAGTAGCGCATCAATATCAACGACCATGAGGTGTTCAAGGGCATGCGTTTGAATATTATAATGATAGACTCCCCGCTTCAATTCACCTTCTCGGAGTATCAACAGATACAGTTCAAGAGGATACTTCCCTCCCCCGGAAGGATGAGTCCGCTTATGAGCACCGCTTTCATTTTTCTCTTCTAAGAGGCCGGCTGACCAAAAAAGAAACGTGCTCAGCTGCTGTAATGTGAGCGCCTTATCAGCATATTCCCGCACCGATGAACGCCGCGCCAGTAAATCTGAGAAAGACGCTTCGACGGGTGCTGCCTGAGGAAGGAGAATCTGCGGAAATCTTTTGTACTGCTTAAACTTCCCCTTTTCCTTAAATATCTGCTGGGAAAGAGACGTCCTGTTATCGACAAAATATTGAAACAATGAATCTTTGTTCATACAAAAGGGTGTGGGAGAGGATTTAAATCGCCTTCAGAAAGCGGCGCAGTGCGATAGCCAAGTGTCACCGGTAACGAATAGAGGCGCTGTATACCAAGCGGCCGCTTATTTTCAAAAAAGTAAGCCGGCACCAGGTGAGGCAATACCGCTTTGACCACATACAACCCTGCTTGTCGCGCCTCTTGAGTACTCACATCCACTATAAAGCATGCGTACTGTTTTTCTTGTAGTATCTGCCGGATCATTTTCACTTTTAACGCCGCGCTCATATTTTTGTCAAATGATACAATTTCTGAAAAATGTTTCTTCGGGCCCTGAAGGAAAAAGTCAATCTCAGGAATCATCCGCTGGTCCGACCACAGCCCCCTTCGTTCTGAAAAAGTATTGATGCGATCATATCTTTGCCGCAATTCTTCAAAAGGAGCGGTGCACACCCCAAGAGAAAAGCAATGCGGAAACTTGAGTACTTCCAGTATTAGCTTTTCCAAAGCGTGCTCTACATCAAAATCAGCCACAGCGCTCATAGAAACCGCCAACTGACCGTGACGATCGATGAGTACCCCACAAAAAGCCGGAACGCGAAGGTCCGTCGTAATATCGAGGATAAAAAGCTCCAATTGATACTGCTTAAAACGAGCCAAGTGCTCCTGAATTTTTGGAAACGGGATACTCTCTAAATCAATAACGGGAGGAGCTATTTTATTGAGCCAAAAAGCAAAGAGTCCATCACGTTCGATGGCCTCACACAAGGCGCGATACAGAGCCTGATCATAGTTTGCTCCGGCAGCAGCCCCGTTGGTCGAGGTGTTAGAAAAATATGGTTCGTCAGCATGTTCCTCATCATAAAGAATATACACTGATTGAGCAGGGATAAGATGCTTTTTACCCGTCAAGAGTGACCGTGCACGTACCCAGCCAAATGACGCAGTATCAGAAATAAGACTGCGGGAAAATTGTGGCAACCTCAACTGTTGTTCCGAAAAGGAAACGAACATTTTTGGAGGTACTCCTCCTCGATGCCGTAATTCTTCGAAAGAACCGAAAAGAATGTTCCGTGGATCCCATATACTCAGAGAATAGCGCTCCAACGTCTCCGCCAGGGCCGGTATCAGGGCTTCATTCACTGTCTGCCCCGTGCCCCCGCCCCTCCCGCCCTGAAGATTCAACACCTTTCCGGAAGGGAACTGTTGTGCTCCCATCTCCACCGTACAATAAACCAGCGGCGGCAAATCCGGCAGTGGCAAAACATACTCCCACGACACAATAATTTTTTTTTCCAGCAAAAAAAGGAGGAGTGCACGGATCCGAGCATCAATAGCATAGAGCTCGCGGAGGTCATTTTTGATATAGAGTTTCGAACGCACTATCTTTTCAGCTACCCATATCAGCCCACGGTGTACCGCCACAAAGAAACGTCGTAACCGTGATACCTCACGAAACGGCGACTGCGAAAAAAGCAACCGCTGTGTCACATATTCCCTCGCCGATACCACCCCGGTCAGCTCTTCAGGTTGATTGATAGAAAAAAATGCTTTCTTCATAGAGTACAGATATAGATGCTTGAGTTCGGATAGACGGCGATACTGTTTTCTATGGGGATACCGACCCGTTCAAATATTCGCCTCCACACCGATGGTGGCTGAGGCATTCCCTGATGAGTCAACGGATGCACCAATTGATAGACCGAGCCCGTCTCCCGCAACGATTCAGGTAAAGCTAGCATATTTTCCATTGTTGCACCATTATATTCAATAACTATGAACGCACTCCCGGGGAAATATTTCCGGTACCGAGTGAAGATGTCTATCACTCGTTCCTCTCCTTCACTCAGAAACTCATGCCACACCGTCGTCCCGACAAAAACCACGTGTTGAAAATCAGTTTTTGGTTCTATATGCGGCGCCCATGCCTCCGGAGTGCCAGCATCCCCTTCGATGATGAGCGGCCTCTCCTCTGCCACGCTTTTCCGTGATACTTCTTGCGCCAGCGCAACCACCTGGGAATCTATCTCTACCCCAATACAGCGCATGAGTGGCGATGTTTCCTGGACACGCTGCAAAAAATCACCGGCGCTACACCCAATATCTACTACTGTATCCACCTTCATAGAACGAAATAATCCGATAACCTGGTTCCATGCTTGCCCGTTGTACAAGGCGCTCGAAAGACGCAGCGCCGCTCCATCTCGCACAACGTCCTGGCCATATTTTTTTTCTCCCGTTAAGAGCGGCTTCAGGTGGGTAAACACCGATTGATACGATAACGCGAAAAAAAGAGTGTTTTGCAAAGCCCGCTCATCAAAAAAAGGCTCCAAGAAATATTTCTCCTCTTTTTTGGTAAGAATTTCCGGAGCATTGATAACTAAAAAATCACACAGCGGAACAAGAAAAGGTACCTCCAAAGAAAGTGTTGTCGCCAACGAAGACGTGAGCACTCCTTTCGGATTTTTCTTCAATTCCGTAAAAACCCCGCTGCTTTGAAGTGCGCAGAGAACATGGAGTAAGGCATAGTCAGCAAGTATCTTAGAGGGACTCAACATAGTGAAAAAGTGTCGTTATTTCTTCCTGACTTGAACCGAAAGCAACCACAGAAAGCCGCCCGCTGGACTGCAAAAGCCCGTAGTCAAAAGGTACTACGCCCCCCTTCTTTTGACAAGAAAAAAGGACTAGGGCTAATGCTTTAAGGACAAAATCAATAGTCTTACCTTTCCATAGCTCTTTTTGAACGTGTTTCGATATATAGAAGACGTCCTTGGCAGCTTCTCCAAAAAGCCGCTTCCGTAGCTGAAAAGGATAGGAAGACATAACCCGCCGAGGATTTAATTCAGTCCACAAGAGGGTTCCATCCTGCAATAAAATAGTATTGAAGGCCAGATGCCCGCGGTACCCTTGGTCAGAAAAAACACGCGCAAAAGATAACCCCCGCTCAATCAATTGGGCGCGTACTGGCTGAGCAAGCCATTGCTCCGAAAGGCATCCTTTGTAGCGCATCTTGTTCTCATAAAATAATTGAACATGCAGCGAAATAAGCTCAACCTGACCGTCAAAATCAATGTACAGCTGAACGCTCGGCGAAGATACAACCGTATCATACCAACCCTCTATCACAAAACGGTCGGACCGTGTCGCTACTATGCTATGAGAAGACTCATTCGCCAGCAATTTTTCAAAAGAGGAGAATTGCGAAAGAAAATTTTCCCGAGCGAAACGTCTCGAGCCAACAGCAGCCACTCCTTCATCATGTTTCACGACTATTTCGGAAAATCCTCGCAGAAACAAAGACGCTACCCGCAGGGCGCCGTCCAAAACTTCTTTTTGATTTTCAAAGCCACGAGCAATGGGGAAATGGTGTTCTTTGGCTAGGGAACGAAAAGTGCTTTTACTTCCGAAGCGATGATAATGGTCAGGGTTACCCTCATAACGAAGACCGAGTTCCTGTGCCCAAACGACTTCATAAGAAGAAAGCAGAAAGCTATCAAAAACATAGTGCCTACCGTCGCCAACCGTCGAACGCACCCGCGCTAGTATCTGTTGGTCAGAAAAAATATCATATGGGCCAACCAGGGATGTTGCCTGAGAAGCTATGAAGGTCACCTGAGAAAAATCAAGCCCACACTGAGCAAGAAAAGAAAGGTATTCTCCCGAGATGACGTTCCGAGTGACGACAACATCGCCGGCAAAGGCGAAAAAAAGTGCGTTCTGATCGAAGTCAAACAAAGCAGGTTGAGCCTGAGCAAAAGGAATCGAAAGATTATGTAACAGCACCTGGCGAATACTCATACTTCCCGCATATTCATCAGAAAAATCCTTCATAAAGAAGGTGGACAAAACATCAAACTTTTTATACTATAGCATTATTGAACACTTTTTTCACCTTCAAAAATATGCTCTCATCATCACCGCTCCTCTTTTTTCGCATCCCCTTTCTGATTTCTTCTCTCGGTTTTTTTCTGCTCTTTGCATTCCTGACACTTCCCTACCAAAAATCAATCGCCCTTTTTGTCTGGCAGCATACGCACAATGCGACAGTCGCCACGATACTTGACTCCCGTGACCCTGATTTGGACTTCATTATAGGCGAGTACTTCTTCAATCATGGAAGCTACGATATTGATACGGCGGAACACTACTATAAGAAAACCATTGCCCTCAAGCCAGACTTTTTAGAGGCTCACTATCAACTCGGGCGCATCTACTTTATCCGCGGAAAATTTGGTGATGCCCTGGAAGAAATAAAAACCGTCCTAGCCCTCAATCCGGAATTCAAGAAGGCCTACTACATGTATGGACTGATCAATGGCTATGCCGGTAACCTAGATCAGGCTGCCTACGGTTTTCGCGAATTTATCAAGCGCGATGATTTCAACTGGGCGGGGTACAATGACCTCGCTTGGATTTATTTCAAACAAGGCGACTACGGAAAAACCCGTGATACCGCGAAAAATGGCTTAGAGAAAGCGCCAACCAACCCCTGGCTCAATAACATTTATGGCACGGCATTCCTCAATCTGGGAGAAAAAGAAAGCGCCCGTACTGCTTTTGAAACCGCCTTACAAGAAAGTGAAAAAATGACCCCCGCTGACTGGGGGCGTGCCTACCCAGGCAATAATCCCGACATCTATGTTCAAGGACTAGAAGAAACCAAACAAACCATCCGCCATAATCTGGCGCTTCTTGACAAATAACCCAATATCCTTTGTAAAAAGAAGATTTTTCCAGTATACTGTCAATATAAAATAAATACAGGTTTTTATGCGTTTTTTACGAAAGTATCAGCGACGTTTACAAAAAAAATTCTTTCAAAAAAATAAATCCCGCCCCTTGTTCTTTGTTGGCATTGCCCTGTTTTTTATCGCTTTCGGCGCTTTTTTTATTTTTCAGCCGGTTCATCCTAGCCAACAAATTAGTCAGTCAGCCTCCTCTTCTGAGCTCGGCATCGCCGTCTCCTCACCCTCAGGTATTACTGGCGGCCTTGTGGTGCCGGCTTCCTGCCCCTCTGATCTTCACGATGCGCCTAATTATGGCCAGGCCTGTGGGTCTTGCGGCGGCACC
>JBBQYU010000022.1:0-14448 GCA_038208355.1 Candidatus Moraniibacteriota bacterium | reverse complement strand
TTAGAAGATCGTCTGCGCTCTCGTTTTGAAGGGGGGATGATTACTGATATTAGCCGCCCAAACCTCGAGACCCGCATCGCTATTTTGGAGTCTAAACTGGCCGAAAAAGGCTTTATTATAGACACCCCCGCCATCAGATTTATTGCGGAAAATATTTCTCAAAACATCCGCGAGCTCGAAGGGGCGCTCAACCGTGTTGTTGCCTACTGCGAATTCCATCGTGTACCTCCCTCTATCGAAAATACCGAGAAAATTCTTTCACAACTTATTGAAAACAACAAAAAAAATATACAGCCTGATGATGTTTTCCGAGTTATTGGCGAATTTTACAATATTACCAAAGATGATTTAATAAAAAAGGGCCGTAAGAAAGAAATTTCCCACCCCCGCCAGGTTATGATGCACATCCTCCGCCAGGAGCTAGGGCTCCCATTCTCCACTATCGGGCAACTCTTGGGCGGCCGCGATCATACTACCATCCTCCACGCTTTCGAAAAAATTGAAAAAAATAGAATTTCCAGCCTCCGCCTTAAAGAAGAACTCTCTACCCTTAAAGAACGCCTCTACTATAGTTAACCATCTGTATAACCATGTATAACTCAAAAAAACCCGTGGGTAACCCCTGACTAACTTCCCTCTCTGTGTGAATAATTTAAACCAATTCCACCTCTAAACACTTTTACCCCAAACATCTCCTAACTTCATAAAAAATATACAGCACCACCCACCCAAAAAACTTCCTTCTTAAAAGAAAAAAAGGATCTATCCAGATATCCACACTTCTAATGATAATAATAATCTCTTAAATTTCTTTTTACTTATTTATCTCTTAACCCACCCATATGAAAGTCACTTGCACTCAAGAAAATCTCAGTAAAGCGCTCTCTCATCTTGAACGAGTAGTAGGGAAACAAACTACTCTCCCTATTCTGAGTAATTTTCTTTTAGAGACAGAAAAAGGAAGGTTGAAGATTTCAGCTACAAATCTCGAGATTGGAGTAATTGTTTCTGTTGGGGCAAAAATTGAAGAAGAAGGAAAAATAACGGTACCAGCAAAGATATTGAGTAATTTCGTTTATAATTTACCAAGTGGTGATGTTTTGACATTAGAGAGTGATACTCGGAGTTTAAAGGTAGCGAGTACAACTTATCAAATGAAGATTAAGGGTATGGATGGGAAGGATTTTCCGATTATTCCTCAATATAAGAAGGATTATTTCTTTTTATTTCCTGCTCAAGAGCTAAAAGAGGCCCTCACTCGGTTGTTATTTTGTGTCAGTACAAACGAAGCTCGTCTAGAACTTACGGGAGTGCATATATCATTTTTTCCAGAGGCCTTACATCTCGCTGCGACAGATAGTTTTCGTTTAGCTGAAGAAATAATCGCCTTTACTAACGCGGGGGCATATTATAAGGAGTTTCTTGATAAAAATCAGTCATTAATCCTTCCAGGGAATGTGTTGAGTGAAATTATGAGGGTGATTACTCCTGAAAGTACAGAGGTAAAAATGGCTTTAGAAGAAAATCAACTTTTTTTCAATATTGATGGGGTAGAGATAATCTCGCGGATTATTAATGGGAAATACCCTGATTATAAACAGATTATTCCTCAAACATTTTCTGTCCAGGCGATTTTTTCTAAGGAATCACTTCAAAGAGCGATTAAAATAGCAAGTGCCTTTTCTTTATATAACAGTGGAGAAATTAATCTTTCCTTCAATAAAGAGCAAGGAATTTGTACATTTATTTCTCAATCACAAGAGGTGGGTGAAAATAAGACGGTGCTTCCGGTAGAGTTTCTCCAAGGCGAAGGGGAATTGAATATGACCTTTAATCCGCGCTATGTTTTCGAGGGTATCAATGCTTTAGGGGGAGAAAAAGTGCTCTTTTTAGCAAATTCAAGTAGTACCCCAGCCGGTTTACGGATGATGGATGAAAATGGTCAACCAAAAGAGGAATATTTGTATATTGTAATGCCTATTCGTAAGTAAGAAATTTTTGGTTGAAAGATTATGAGAACCCTTAAAGATCTCTTGCCAAAAAAAATAATGTCGTCGGGAATCCCGAGCACGACAGTAGACGAGAAAACACTTTTTTATATCTGTAAAAAAGTACTTGTGGAAGAATATGGTATCCGGGGTGGAGAAAATATTATCCCCGTCTTTTATAAAGAGAAGCAGTTGTTTCTCTCGCCGAAAAGCTCTCTGTGGGGGAATGAGGTGTGGCTGCAGCGGGAAAGTTTGAAAAGAAAAATCAACGCCCTGATAGGGGCTGAGGCGGTTGTTGCTATAAAGATATCACAAGAACGTTAGGAGATATTTTTTTGTCGCGGGGCTAGTAGTTGACGCTGATACTTTTTGTATCAGTAGTTTCATTTCCATTTTTATCACGCAGAGTGGCCTTGATAGTGATGGTAGAATGATTTTTTTCAAGGGGGACGGTGTAGCTAAGAGCATAAGGCTTCCCACCCGAGGAACCAATCTCTGTGCCATCGACGGAGTAACTCACCCTGTCTATGCCATACGGAGCGTCGGTGTTGACGCTTAAGGTAACGGTCGCGGTGGTAATACTACTTGGCGTCGTGAGGCTCACCTTTGGTTTGTAGCTGCTGAAATCATCTGACTGGCAATCATCCTTTGGCGCGTCAGCCACGATGACTCCTTTTTGCTTTTCATACCAGTTAGCCACCCCCTTCTCCCAGTTGCTGTACTGAGGGTCACGATCTGGCTTGTCTGGGATGGCTCCCCGCGGGTCATCACGGTTGACATAGTAGAGGATACTATGGTCGCTCACAAAATCTTTTTTAGTAACATCTTTATCGCGGCAATATTTATTAGCCAGGCAGTAGGTATTTTTCTTGTCTTGGACTTTACACACTTTCAAATTTTCTTTGATATCAAGCTTCCCATTGAGCATAGATTTATTCGTTTTTCCTTCCCCATCCCCGATTTCATCGTCAGGATTGTATTTGGGGAATTCTTCGATAGGAGAGTTTATGAGGGCTTTGTCTAAGAAGGAACGCCAAATTGGAGCTGCCACGTTAACGCCGTCAGCCCCGGTAACGAGGGGGGAGTTGTCATTATTGCCGGCCCAGACTCCTACGGCCAGTGAGGGGGTATATCCGATGGTCCAGCCATCACGGAATTCATTAGTAGTACCTGTTTTGGCGACTACCGGGCGGTTATCAAAACGGAGTGGGCTGTTCTCACCAAAAACCCATGCGCGATTATTGTTATTGGCCAGAATAGAGTCAAGCATAGCTACATATTTTTCATCCACTATCCGCTCGCCGGCACTTTCCTTAAATTCTTCCAGAACCTCTCCTTTGGGATTTTCAATACGGAGGATGGCGGTTTTTTCGTGTTTGACTCCGCCGGTGGCCAGGGTCCCGAAGGAGCTGACGTGTTCCAGGAGTTTGACTTCTCCTCCTCCCAAAACGAGTGAGAGGCCTAGGCGGGAAGGATCGTTCAACCCGCTTTCGATGCCGAGACTTTTCGCCAGAGTGATGGCGTTGTTAAGCCCCACTAGGTAAAGGGTTTTTACCGCAGGGACGTTGAGTGATCCGCCGAGTGTCTTCATCATCGGGAGGGCCCCATGGAACTTCCCATCATAATTTTGAGGCTGGTAGCTTTTCCCCTCTGCTGTTTCAAACTGGGTCTCTACATCGTAGATGAGGGTTTCTGGCAAATAGCCTTTGGTAAACGCGGCCAGGTAGACATAGGGCTTAAAAGAAGATCCAGGCTGGCGCGGCGCGGTGGCAACGTTAAAATTCGGTTCGAAAGTACATGTTTTTCCAGAGATGCACTTTGCCGGCTCAAGCGCCCCGAAATAATCTTTTGACCCGACCATGGCCAAAATCTGCCCGGTTTTAGGGTCGATAGCAACGAGGGCGGCATTGGCGGCATTCCAGCGTTTGTTATCAGCCGCTCCTTCGCGGACGGCTGCTTCAGCTATCTGTTGTTTGTCAAAATCAAGGGTAGTAATAACTTTTAGCCCACCCTGCTCTACGGCCTGATCCCCATATTTTTGCTGGAGGTAGTCTTTGATATACATGACAAAGTGGGGCGCAGCGATGATGTCCTTCTGGGGGAGAATCTTGTTGAGAGTCGGCTCAGCGATGGCTTCTTGCGCTTGGACATCGGTGATATATCCCAGACGCGCCATGGTTTTCAAGGCGAAGTCCTTGCGCCCAATCAAAGCGTCGCGGTGAGACCCATAGGGGGAGTAGTAAGCGGTGGCCTGAGGGAGGGCTGCAATGAGGGCCGCTTCATCAAGGGAAAGTTCGCGGGCTGGCTTGCCAAAAAAGGTCTGGGCTGCCGCCTCAATCCCGTAGGCGTTTGAGCCATAAGGGATTTCATTTAAATACATGGCCAAAATCTCATCTTTGGAAAACTTTGTTTCCACTTCGAGTGAAAGGATGACCTCTTTGATTTTTCGGGTTAGTGTTTTTTCGTTGGAGAGTAGTGAATTTTTGACGAATTGTTGGGTGATGGTCGACCCGCCCTGGGCCTTGCCAAGTTTTATGATGTCCTGAAGGAGCGAGCGGACAATCGAGGTGAGTTTGATGCCGTGATGGGTGTAGAAATCTTGGTCTTCCAGGCTGATAGTGGCGTATTTGGCCACGTCGGGCATGCCTTTGAAATCGATAATGGTACGCTTTTCTTCTCCGTGTACTTCATAGAGAAGATGAGCGCCGGTGCGGTCATAAATCTTGGTGGATTCTACGATGACGCGTTTATTGACCGACCCGGGGCTGGGAAGATCTTTGGCAATATAGGCGAAGGCTCCGACGGCCACCACAAATCCCACCAGACCTCCCCACAGGACGGTTTTCCAGAGAATCCTCCAGGCCCGGCTTTTTTGGCGCGGTTCACCGGGAATACGGCGTTTTTTAGCGAAAAAAGTCATAATAAATTTTCAAGAGGTATCTTCATTGTATAGCACGAAACGAGTGAAAATGGAAGGTTTTTTGTGCTTTAGCGGGGGAGATTGGCTATTTTTTCCAGCGAATCAAATAGATTTTTGCAAAATCTGTCTTTGTTTTTCCCAGTGATGGTTTTTAGCCCAACCTGATCATTAATTTCAAAAATGTAGGGGGTGCCGTCGATGTCAATCCCAAAATCAATAGAATACATAGGGAAAGAATAAAGGGCATCGATAATCGGATGAACTGCCGAAGTAATAGCCTGAATGCGAGGGGGCGCCTGCTCGTAAAGGATCTCTCGGGAAGTCCCCCCTTGGCTCATATTGGCGAGTTTCCCACCAGCGACCGGCTCACGGACTTGGAGCATGGTGGGGTCCCCATTAATGATCATGATTCGCAGATCATGATAGCTGGCGGCGAACCCCGGGACACCATGAGAGGTATCAATAAATTTTTGGAGAATAAATCTTTTGTTTGGGGTGATGAGACTAGGCGATAGATTTTTGGCCGCCGTGATGAGCACTCCCTTCCCACCAAAACCGTCTACAGGTTTGAAAACAACAATTTCTTCTTTATGAAAATGAGCGAGAGCTTTTTTGAAGTCATCTTTTGATGCCAGGGGGAATGTTTGGGGCATATATTCCCGAAGAAGCGCATAGGTCAGGTCTTTATTGTTGGCCAGCGTTTTAAAGGACAGCGAATTAAGCGTCTTGTGATCAATATCTTTTGGGGGGAAGTTTTTCGCCGCGTTTCGATCGTAGATGGCATCGAAAGTGACGCGGGCACTCTCTAAGATAAATTCTTCGCCAGTGAAAAAGAGTACGTTTTCAAAGTCCATGCCGCCGAGGTAAACAGTGGGCTTTACCCCAAGGTACATATCAAGGCCGCGCCTACGTCCTTCTCGGAAAATAGACCAATAAATTTCGCGGCGCTCGGGGAGGTGGGCGAAGGGGTCAGTGGCTACTCTTCTCTGGGTAAAGTAGACGAGGATTTTTTTATGAGGCATAGGTATTTGAAGAGAGAAATAATTTCTGTTGACTTGGGGTCTTCGGGGGTAAAGCCGGGAGATTTATTTACTTCAAAGAGGTACATTTTTTTATCACGGGAAGAAACCACAATATCTACCCCCGCTACCTCAATACGCAGGGCGATGGCAGCACGAATAGCTAGTTTCTTAAGTGGCAGGGGCATTTTTTTAGGATCAGAATAGATTTCTTTACCGCCGAGGCTGGCGTTATTCCGAAAATCTTTCTTATCCTGGCGGACGCGCTCTTCAAATGCTCCGACAATGGTGCCCGTGACAAAGACACGGTAATCAGATTCGTTGGGGATATATTCTTGGAGGATAAACTTAGTAGAGTCCTCTTTCCTGAAGAGTGTGAAGAGCTCATTAGCGGTGTTAACAAGGTATACCCCTTTCCCTTGACGGGAAAATATCTTTTTTGCCACCATGGGAAAGTGTAAAAACTCTGCCGCATGAGATAAGTTTTCTTTTGTGTAGATGGGAGAAAAGTAGGTTTTAGGAACGGGTAGGCCATTTTCTGCGAGGACAAACATTTGTGCGAGCTTGCCATTGATAGACCCATAGGCATGATAAGTATCAACAAAAGGGATGTTCCTTTTTTCGAGGAAACGGGAGATGAGTGTGGCGAGCGCCTGGTATTTCCCTGCTCGTTTTATGTAGACACTCCCGCAGCGTGAAAGGAGCTTCTTATTATAGTATATTTTTGTGCCTCCAGCCTCGATAAAAAATTCCATGGTCTGGAAGTTCCCTAGGTCATAGGTAAAGTCATTTTCTCCCATCATGGTGAGAAGGGGGCTGGCGCTCTGAAGATCGAGCACCATTTTTTTGCTAGTTCTGTCTGAAAGGATGAGCATCATGAGATTTATTTATTAACGTCAATGAGAAATTTGCGCAGATGTTTCCGCCCAACAATCACTGGGTACTCGAGATGAGAACGATTAATGACGGAAACTTTGGCGGGGATGGGGAAAGTATCGATAACCACGTCAATGAGAATAACGGGGCGGTAGGAATATCCGTGGGAGGACTTGATAGTACGAGTATCTGTGAGATCGGGGACATCAACGAACAGGCGCTCCCTCTCTTCCTTCGTAAGTTCTTTCAAAACGTCACGCCCCGCTATTTTTTCTTCAAAAGCGCGTAGCACCTCTTCAAATCCAAGTTGTTTAGCGAGTTCTGTATCAATCGCGGTCGAGTCGGCACCGGTATCTATTTTGGCCTCTACTTCGATTTCTCGGCCGTTCTTCCCAATGAGCTTCACTTTTTCGATGCTGCCGATGACGCGCTTCCCGGAGAGCTCCTCGATTTCTTCCTCAATCTCTCCTCCGAAGAGGCCCATCCCGACGCGCATGCCACGCTCGGTGGTTTTGATTTTGAGTCCGGAAACGCGTTTCAGCCGCTCTTTGAGTCCGCTAAGATTAGCGAGCTGAATAGAGAGTCCCGGGCGGGCGTTGAGCTCGAGAATGACCGGCCCGCGGTCGCGGTCGATAGAAATATCCGCTCCGAGAAAGCCAAGCCCGGAAAGACGTTGAGCTTCTACCGACATGCGCAGAATTTCTTTCCAGTAGGGGACCTTGATACCAGAGAGCACCAGGCGTGTGCCTGGGACATATTCGATGATATGACCTTTACCCAAGATGGCCGTGGTAGTCGTTCCGGTAGCAAGATCAATGCCGACACCGATAGCTCCTTGCTGGAGGTTGGCCTTACCGTCTGAGGCGCGCGTCGGAAGACGTAGCATGGCCATGACGGGCACTTGGTTGAAGACGATGATGCGGATGTCTGGGATACCTTTGTAGCTGTAGGGCTTGAAGAGTTTTAAGAGTTTGAGACGTTCCTCAAAGAAGGCAATATCGGGGGTGTTGGCCAGAGAAAATGACCCATCGAGGATATTGTGGATATGATTTTTAAGGTCACTGGTGGTGACAATCGATCCATCAGCTTTGACCCAGGCATCGTCGCGGCCCTTTTTTCGAGCGTAGACAACTAAAATCCCGCCGCCGCCAAACCCACGATTTGGTTTGAGAGCAAAGCTGTTAGGGAGGGTCGTCCAATCAAATTGGTCGAGTTCCTCATGGGTTTTAATTTTGGCAATCAAATCAGGCACCCCAAGATTATTTTTCTTGAGCACGCGTTTGCACATGAGTTTGTTGTCGGCCAGCTCCATGCCGCGTTTGCGATTGTAGGGGCGGATGTAGTCGAGATTCCGGGCGTTCATACCGAGGATGCCGCTACTTTTTTTGAAGAAATCAAACATACACACAGGGTTTAGGGAACAAGGAGAAAAGACCCCCACCTTCTTCGGTGAAGGCGGTTAGAAGTGGCGGATAATTTTTCGAAAACGCAGATATTCCGTAATGCGCAGTCCCGTCCATTTCCCTAAGGAGAAATTAATGAGGAAGGTCAGAAGAATAATCCAGGGGAAGTGAAGAACGAGGGCTGTGAGCGTCCCCCAGCTGATGAGGAAATAGCCGATAACCGAAATGATAAGGGTTTCGATAGCCAGGAGGAAGGCGATGCGGCTCCCTTTCTCGATCTGGGTGGCGATAAATTTTTCGGCCAGGGTAATCATGATAAGGAGCGGGAAGATGGACACCGATGCTAGCCCGGTCCGCCGGTACATTCCCCCGAGCACCAGGATAAACAGAATAGCCAAAGCAATAATGGATACGGTCATGGCGACGCGCGGCAGATAGAGTAGTCGGAACTGGCTCATAACGAACCGGGAAACCATTCCGACTAAGATGACGCTGACAAAGATAGCAATGCCGTATTTGAGTCCGTTGGGGTCAAAAGCTAGGAGGGCGAAGGTGATAATCGAGGGGGTATAAATACCAAAGGCCTTAACCCCGACAATTTGACGAAAAAAAGCCACTAAGGTGACGATAATAGGCAACATTAAAAGGAGTGTAACTGTCTGGAGCGGAACGCCTTGTTCGATAATGAAGTTGACGAGGGGATGATACTGCATAGGGAGGGGTATATCAAAAACTAAATTACAAATATCAGTAGCTACACTTTTCCGGTCCGTTTTACATTTTCCATTTTCCGGCGGCTGGCGTGGCACAAGGCGATAGCCAGGGCATCGGCCGTATCGTCGGGCTGGGGGATATTTGGGAGCTTGAGGAGTGCCTTCACCATGAGCTGTACTTGGGCCTTATCAGCGCGCCCGTAGTTAGTTAACGCCTGCTTGACTTCAAGCGGCGTGTAACCCGAAATACTAACACATAAATTCTCTAAAGTCAAGAGGATACACCCCCTGGCCTGGGCGACTGTGATAATCGTTTTTTGGTTTTTGAAAAAGAAAAGCTCTTCTACGGCCGCTTCCTTCGGCTGGTACTCTTTTATGATGTTGGCGATATCATGGGCAATCTCAGCCAGACGTTTGGGCATA
Source organism: Candidatus Moraniibacteriota bacterium (assembly GCA_038208355.1). Classification (GTDB taxonomy): domain Bacteria; phylum Patescibacteriota; class Minisyncoccia; order Moranbacterales; family UBA1568; genus UBA1568. The sequence goes on along the minus strand of JBBQYU010000022.1, from coordinate 5,106 downwards.
GGGGTATCTTTTGAGGTGCTGATGTGCCCAAAAGCCACCGGAGTGGGTACCCCCTTGGTTATTTCTATCACGCCCCAGCCCACGGTGGCCGTGCCCGGGTCAATGCCAAGAATACGCATGATATGTATCTTCTTAAAAGCTACTGCAGGTTGTTCCAGACGGTCTGTACATCAGCATGATCGTCGAGGGTTTCGTGCAGTTTTTCAAAACTTTCCCGGGACTTTTCGTCGAGGGTGGTGGTTTGGGTGGGAGTATATCCCAGGCGAGCGTCTTCAGCGATGAGGTTTTTTTGGTGAAAATATTCCTCCACGGCCTGTAGATGATCGATGGCGGTGATAACGACGAATGCTTCGTCTGTAACAAAAAAATCATCTGCCCCGGAGTCCAAGGTTTCTCGCTCCAGAGTTTCGCTGGAATATTTTTCCAAGGAAAAAGTGATTAGGCCGACGCGGCGGAACATGAAGCTGACGGAACCGGTGGGGACAAACTTGCCGCCCCCTTTGGTGAGGATGCTTTTGATTTCGCTGACGGTCCGGTTCTTGCTATCGGTAGCGGTCTCGATGAGGAGGGCAACCTGCCCTGGACCATAGGCTTCGTACACCAGTTCGACAATCTGGTTCCCGTCTTTCAGTTCTCCGGTACCACGTTTGATAGCCCGGTCGATATTGTCTTTAGGCATGTTGACCGTGCGGGCAGCATCGATGGCGATTTTGAGTGCGTAGTTGAGATCAGGGTTGCCTCCGCCATGGCTGGCCGCTACGATGATATTGCGTCCGTACTTAGTGAAAACGGCGGCGCGTTTGGCGTCGTTCAATCCTTTATGATGTTTGATACCAGCCCAGTGTGAGTGCCCTGACATAAAAATTTTTTAGAGAGTATCGGAAGTCGTTTCGGGAGTTTTTTCGCGGAAAGCATGAGCCACCGTTTTTACATCATCGCTTAGCGCCCCGCGGGAGAGACTCATAATTTCATCTTTGATGGCAAAGGGGTCGGCCACTTGGCGGAAAACAAAGCGCTTTTCCTCGGCGGCGGTTTGTACGTAGACGTCACCAAAGTTGAGCATGGTAGAAATAAATCCGTTAACGGAACTGGTGACATCCTGAACGCGAGAAAATTGCAATTCGCTGATGCTGCGGGTAAACAGGCCTTTTTGTTCGATGTTGACGATGCGCTCATCGGTGATAATCCAGACGTCGAAGAAATAGTCAATCCAGACGAGAAAGCCATAGAGCCAGAGAAAGATAAGGAGGGTGTTCTCAAGAAAGGCGATGAATCGCGCTCCTTGGTCCCCTAAGGCATCCGGAAATGACACAGAAAAAAGAGCCAGGCTCCCCACGAGGGCGATGGAGAGGAATAATATAACGAACAAATGCATCAGGATATTGAACCAATGACGATGAATAATCTTGAGGACGCGTTCGTTCTCGTGTTGTCCTTGGAAGTGATAGCGGCTGAATGTTTTGGGGGCGATCATGGCAGCTTAGAAAAAAGAGTTAGTGGGAAAAAATCCTTCCAGTGGCAAGGAAAAGAAAATGAGCGCGTTGGTGAAAAGGAGAATACCGAGCACGGTCAGAAAGAATGCCGTGCTGAACACGGCGAGTTTACGATCAAGTGAATAGCGCAGGAGATGGAACACAACAAAGAGGGCCGTGGTGATGTAGCTAAAGAAAAGGAGCGTATAGAGGAGGCCAAAAAGTGGACGCATAGGATTTTATTTTTTTCAAAAGGAGGCTTCTCTATTTTACACTAATTTCTCTTGATGGTCTTCTGGCATAGTGAGATCAAGATGTTTGAATCCGGGCGGCGTGACTACCCGGCCACGCGGTGTGCGTGCCAGAAAACCGAGTTGGATGAGGTAGGGCTCATAGACATCATCGATGGTTTGGATTTCTTCTCCAGTGACAGCGGCCAATGCCTGAATGCCTGCTGGCCCGCCTTTGAATTTTTGAATGAGGGTTTGGAGGATATGGCGGTCGGTCGGTTCGAGCCCGAGGGAATCGATTTCGTAGAGGTCGAGCGCTTCCCTCGCCAGCTTCCCGGTGATGGTTTCTTGGTTCTGAATCTGGGCATAGTCACGGACACGCTTCAAAATACGGTTGGCCACACGCGGGGTTTGACGGCTCGAAGTAGCGATTTCTTTGGCTCCCAGTTCATCGAGCCCGATGTTTAAAATATGTGCCGAGCGCCTGACTATTTTTTCGATATCTTCCGGAGCGTAGAATTCCAAACGATGGGTTGAACCGAAACGGTTGCGGAGCGGATTGGAGAGTGATCCGAGCCGAGTAGTCGCTCCGATGAGAGTGAAGCGTGGTAGATCGAGCTGGATGGTGCGGGCCGCCGGACCTTTGCCGATGATGATGTCGAGCTTGTAGTCCTCCATCGCCGGATAAAGCACCTCCTCAATCAGTTTGTTCAGCCGGTGGATTTCGTCGATGAAGAGAACGTCACCGTCTTCCAGGTTGGTCAAGATGGAGCCAAGGTCGCCCACTTTTTCGATTGCTGGTCCGGAGGTGACTTTGATATTAACCCCCATCTCTTTGGCGATGATATAGGCGAGCGTTGTCTTGCCTAGTCCTGCCGGACCATAGAGGAGGACGTGGTCAATATTCTCTTCGCGTTTTTTGGCCGCCTGAATAAATATGTCGAGGTGGCGCTTGATTTTTTCTTGGCCGATGTAGTCGCGGAAGCTTTGCGGGCGCAGCGTATTGTCCAAGACTTGTTCCTCGGCTGGCTCGCTCGTGGTGTTCATCATAAGGGTATGGATTGGCTTGAAATAAGGAAGAAATGGAATGTTTCCTCTTTCTATTCTAACACTGCTTGACAAGAAAGCAAAGCCATGCTACTATTTTACTTCGTCCAAAAACGAAAAAACTGTTTTTTACAGGGACCGCTTCACCTGTAGACAATTGGGGACTTCTATCTTTTGTCCTCAATCACGGGAACGGCTGCCAAGATACGGGTAGGGTGGTCACAAGCTGCGCTATACCTCGACACCTTTCCTTTCCTTCGGCTCCTATGTCAAAGGATTTGTCTACAGTTGAAGCGGTGAACGATAAAAAAAGACTTCACATGAGGTCTTTTTTGTTTGACAAAAAAATCCTTATTGTTGGTGTTTTATTTTTTTGTTGGTTCTTTTTTTTTGGTAACCATATTTTTATCGGCCAGGATATCATCATAGAGACTTTGGAAAGATTCTTCTTTGCCGGCACTGCGCCATACTTCATCCATAGTAGTGAGACCGTCAATCACTTTCAGGATGCCGTCTTGGCTCATAGTGAGCATGCCATCTTCGATGGCCGCTGTGCGGATATCGTTTTCGGTGGCAACGGAAGAGATGAGGGCGCTCATTTTTTCATTGACCGGAAAGACTTCGAAAATGCCTTTGCGACCACGATAACCGCTGAAATTACAATACTCGCACCCAGCTGGTTTGTAGAGAGTGGTAATGGTTTCTGGAGCTTTGACGCCGGCCTTGGGAGGAATGAAGGAAAGAATTTTTTGGATGGCCGCTACGGTTTTTTGTGCTGGTTCGTAGGCTATCTTGCACTTGGAGCAGAGAATACGCACGAGCCGTTGGGCAATAAAAATATTGGCCGCCGTCGCGATGGCCGAGGGTTTGGCCCCCAGTTCCATCAGTCGGGCGATGGAGGCGGCTGCGCTGTTGGTATGGAGGGTGGTAAAAACGAGGTGTCCGGTTAAGGCGGCGTTGATGGAAACGTCGGCCGTTTCTTCGTCACGCACTTCCCCGACCAAAATGACGTCAGGATCTTGGCGGACAATGGCCCGCAGGGCCTGGGCGAAAGTGTAGTCTTTGTTTTTTGATACCTCCGTCTGGACTACGCCGGGCAGAGCATACTCAATTGGGTCTTCGATGGTGATAATCTTGAGAGCAGCATCGTTGATGCTGTTTAAGAGGCTGTAGAGAGTGGTTGTTTTTCCGGAGCCGGTGGGACCGGTGTTGAGAATCATGCCGTGCGGTTTACTAATTTGGCGCTCGACCTCTTCGTAGGCGCGCCCGCGTAAGCCGAGTTCATCAACCGGGACAAAGGCCTCTTTGCCGGTCAGGAGCCGCATGTTGACGCTTTCTCCGTGATTGCCGGGGATGATGTTGACGCGGATATCAATTCGTTCACCATCAAGTTCAATGAAGAAATGTCCGTCCTGGGCGCGGTCCCGGATATTAAGCTTCATTTTGGAAATCATTTTGATACGAGAGAGGCCGAGACGATACACTGAAGTTGGTAGGTACCCTATTTCCTGTAGGAGGCCATCGATACGATAGCGCAAGCGGACATTGTCTTCATTTGGCTCAATGTGGATATCGCTGGCGCGCAGCTTGTTGGCTCCGGCTAAAATGATTTCGATGATGCGCGAGGTAGATGTATGGGCGGCACCATCTTTTAGACTCAGGAGCTCGCCGAAATCGGCCTCAAATTTTTCCAAGTCATTGCCGCTCAATGTCACTCGCATCAGGTCGAGGCTTTCGAGCAGGAGGGGTTTTTTATCATAGACTGTTAGGGCTTTTTCGAGCGATGGGGAGGAAACAATAAAAAACTCTATCTGGAGTCCGTGTTCATCCGCTATGTTTTTGAAAAAATCAAGTGTTTCCGGGTTGCCGGGAGTGGTGAGTGCTACGCACAGTATCCCATTTTGGCGCTGAAAAATAGCGGCCTTTAGGCGGCGGGCATCCTCTGCTTTCGCCAGGAGCGTGCTCTCGTCATCTATCGGAAAAATATTGAGATCGATGTAACGTAGCCCGTGTTTGGCGGCGAGAAGAGAGGCTTGCTCTTCAATAGAAGCGGCATGCATTTTTTCCAAAACCTTTTCGGCACGGCCATCTTTGTCCGTGAGGTTGTGGTCGGAAAGGCTTTTATGAACGACTTGGACCATACGGGTTGCTTTTAAGCATTGGCCTGTCCATTGTACCTCAAAAAGTGCTCCTCGAGCAAAGAAAAAAGAAGCGTGGATGCTATTGGGGGGTGGTGAAAGATTTTTGCATCTTGGCGATGACGATTCCCTCTGCCTCTTCGAGACTGTTGGCGGTAAGAGAAAAAGCAAAGGTGTCACCCTGGAGACTGCCATCACCCATGCGGGTAGCAAAGAGGG